>PBEJ01000037.1 GCA_002719595.1 Verrucomicrobiales bacterium | reverse complement strand
TCCTGTGATTTACCGGCAGGATCAGCTCCCTCCCAGTCCTCGGGCTTAATATCGGCCCAAAGGTCAGCTGTGTCGCGTTCAAACCAGACATTTGATCCATGTTCACCGATCAGGTCAGCTGTGTTGCGAACGATGCGGGCATCGAGAATGGGATCGCCTTCGGCCGAATAAAAGGCAGGTATAGGCACCCCCCAAGTGCGTTGCCGGCTGATACACCAATCAGGGCGCGCTTCAACTGCCCCTTCGATACGATTTTGCCCCCAAGAAGGCACCCAATTTACTTCTTGGATGGCTTTTAATGCTTTTTGGCGAAAATCATTGTGATCAATTTTGATAAACCACTGATCCATGCCGCGAAAAATGACGGGTGTCTTGCTGCGCCAACAGTGAGGATAGCTGTGTGTGTAATTCTCCTGATGCACTAAAGAATTATTTGTCTGCAATAGCTCAATGACTGCTTCATTAGCCTCGCTCTTGCCATTTTTCTCTAAAATTGATTTACCAAGTAGCTCAATTGGCATTTGTTCAGTTTCCGGTAGATCGTCAGTATGGGCAAATTGGCCGTTGTCATCGACCGGACAGTAGATGGGCAAGCCATGTTCGCATCCAAGATGATAGTCATCCATACCATGGCCCGGAGCAATGTGCACAAAGCCGGTGCCCGTACTGTTGTCAACAAAGTTGTCTCCGGAAAACAGCTTTGCGGTCCTGTTAATGAAGGGATGACGATACTCAAGAGTGCCAACCGCATCACCTTGTAGTGACTGTACCTCCTCGACATTTTCCCAGCCGCAGGTTTCTATTACCTTTGGCAGAAGTGTTCCTTCGACAATGTAAGCCTCCCCGTTGACATTTACTTTCTTGTAGGTGAACTTGGAATGATAGGCAACAGCGAGATTGGCCGGCAGCGTCCATGGTGTGGTGGTCCAGACAACTAGGTATGTATTTTGCTCTCCGACAATCGGGAACTTAACAAATACACTTTGACTGACATGATCTGCGTATTCTACTTCGGCTTCAGCCAGCGCCGTGCGACAGGGGATACTCCAGTAAACCGGCTTTTTGCCGCGATAAACAAAACCCTTCTCGACTACATCGGCAAATAAACGCAGTTCCTCCGCTTCGTATTTTTTGTCGAGTGTGAGGTAGGGATTATCCCAGTCACCAAAAACTCCGAGTCGCTTGAATTGTTCCCGCTGGATGTCGATGTATTTACGAGCATAGACTTCGCATGCTTTTCGAATGTCAGCGGAAGTTGCGTCTTTGCGTCCCTCTTTTCGCATTTCCTGAACAACCTTGAATTCAATCGGCAAGCCATGGCAGTCCCAGCCAGGCACGTATGGTACATTCTTTCCACGCATAGTCTGGAATTTTAGAATGATATCCTTAAGTGTCTTGTTGAGCGCCGTACCAATGTGTACATCACCATTGGCAAAAGGAGGGCCATCGTGGAGCACAAAAGTCTCCTCTGCTAGTGCGTGTTTGTTACGCAGTTGTTTATAGATATCCNCNGTATACCATTTANTAAGACGTTCAGGTTCACGCTCGACCAAACCGGCTTTCATGGGAAAACCGGTCTGTGGNAGGTTGAGTGTGTCTTTATATTTCATGCCTGACAAAGGCGGGGACGCTATCAATCGGGCGAAGGCGTGTCAATGGAGTGGAAGTTCTACGCCCTCTGCGCGGAGTAATCGGATTTTCCATTTTAAGCCGGCTGAAAATCCGGTAAGGCTGCCGTTTGCCCCTACTACCCGGTGACAGGGGATTAGAATAGGTANAGGGTTAGCCTTACAGGCGCCACCTACTGCTCTGGCTGCTTTGGGCNTATTTAGCCGATAGGCAAGATCTCCATACGCTTCTACTCCTCCCNTTGGGATCGATTGCAGCAAAGCCCACACTTCTCTTTGAAAATCTGTGCCCGAAGAGAGATCCAAGGGGGGGTAGTTTTTTGGATTTTTACCATTAAGTATCGCATTCAGGGCTTTCTTGGTTTGATTTATCCATTGTTTTACCGGCTTTATGGTGTTNGAAGCATGATCAATTTTAGTTTTTGGAAATTGTAAACGGGCTAATCCTTTTGTTGTATATTGAACCCGGAAGTTTCCCAATTCTGTTTCGATCAGGGTGGAGTTCACAGCAAGCGCTTTTACTCTAAATCACAACTGCGGAACAAGTAGGCTAAGAATACTCCATAGGACACCAATCAGTACAATCGTCAGCAGGATAAAACGGTTTCGTGCAATGCGAGTTTCTTTGCGTAAGGCGGTGTAACCGTGACTCCGCCCGGTGGCTAGATAGGTTACCAATTTTTCGTTTGGGTTTGGCTCAGGCAATCCTTCTTTCTTTTTGATTCTTTGCCACCAACCATATAGATCAAATTTTCTAACGCCTTGGTCATTATATAGTTTGGGGTGGTTTAATTCAGAAAAATCGCGGCGATTGTTTTCTGATAAAGCTTNAACTCCAGAGAATTTTTCTTTTTCGGTGATGTTGGGTTTTTCATAATTTTGGTGAAAGGAGCCAAAATTAATAGAAGCGGAATCTTTCTTGAGGGAGGAAATTTTCTGTTGGAGTTCTCTGATCTCTTCGTTCAGTTCTTCTACACGGTAGGTCGCAGGATTGGTTTTACGCCTGAACCATTCCATTTGATTATCCTTTTAGAAGTAGAGCTATTGCAAGGGTTACCCCAACNAATAGTATTGGCCAAGTTAGGGCTAGCCCCCACAAGCAAAGCTGACCGAAAGATGCTGGGATAGGTAATCCGCTAGGTGAGCTGTGTTCGGTGTCCATTGAAGAACTGAGGGAACTNTCTTGTTCCCCGTTGAGTATTACCCACTTCAATCTAGCAGAATTNAGCTCCATTCGGGCGTTTTCTATCGTTGTTAGATTACGTGTGAGCAAAACTTTCCATTGATTATTTTGTGTATCAACATCTTCCAAGGCTTCGACTTTTAAAAGTGCATCCCTTAAATCGTTGAGCGTTCTGGCCATTTGCTCCGCCTCTCTTTGGGAATCCATATGGGCCTCTTCTAAAAGTCCCACGCTACGGGTAATTTCGTGCAACATTTCCTCTCGGCCAGTTTCAAATTCTGAAAATCTNCGACGAGATTCCTCNACAGTTGCTTTTTCNTTCTCAAGCTTCTCTCGAGCCCGATTTAATTCAGCAAGTTTTGCCTGTAGAGACGTGGCTTGATTATCTAGTTCNTCCTGATCATCTGAAAGCAGGGCAGTCTGCTCGTTACTCACAGGGAAATCCTCCTCTAGTAAATCCGGCTCATTGAAAGCAGCCATGAGATATATGCTAGAATCTTTGCTAATGAAAGTAAAGCACAGGTTGGGGTGATGGGAGCATAATCACACAAGCTGTTGTGGCTTAGGTGTCTTAATGTTCAAAATTCTTTGCCCGACGTAGACCGTAAGCCAAAGGTCCAAAACCTACAAAACTGGAGAAGGTTAAAAATAAGCCCATGTAAACAAGTTGTTGCACCTCTCCGGTTCGTCCAAATATTTGCCATGGTGATCCAAAAGGTGATCCAATGCCTAACAATATGATGGCCAAACCGATATAGACAAAACTTACTACTAGGCAAAACGTCCCGCCGAACCCGGATACAATTTTACTTGGGTTATCTTCCTTGAGGTCTGGGTACATGACGCCCATTCCCATAGCTAATCCATTGAGCGTTAATGCCATTACAGAAATACTACCGCAAAAGAATATTTTTTGAGCAAGAGGTAGTTGTAACATGTTCGAGGAAATCCAGATCATCGGGATTGAGATAATCAGTGAGATGCCGGTTGCTAGTAAATATTTAATCCAGACCACTCTGTTTAGCCCAAGTGGGGAAAGTCCAACAATCCAAAGACGTTTTCCTTCAAGAGAAAATTGAGGATATACAAAACGTGTTGTGAGTGTCGCGAGGTTTAAAGCGCAGGCAGCCAAATTCATAAAGCTGACTAATTTGGAGAAATAGTCTCCGCCGAGTCGTCCACCCCCAAATAGTGAGGTGAATTGCTCGGTAAAAAATCTAAGATTCAAAATATAAATCCCCAGTATACCAAATAGAATAAGCGATTGCCCCCATTGGGCTGTGTCACGCCAGAAGATACGAATATCCTTTAATATTACAGCTCGTATATCCAAGGAAAGTAGGGGAACGCGGCCGATTAATGTGTCCATCAGGCCTGGCTTAAAGGAAAAGACCTTTTGTTGTTCAAGGCGTTTCTGATACCATGATTGATACCATATGGATAGAGGGTCTCTCCAAAGCACAGCCGCAATTTGTATAAGAGAAACAAATAAGATCACCCATACTCCTGTGCCAACATAATTGTACGTGCTAAGAGTTCTCGCTTCCCCAAGTTGATTTATCCAATAACTCGATTGAATGCCAAAAGCTAACATTGTGATNAGTATTACTGTGCCTCCGAAGATATGAGCAAAGCGCGAGTTAAAAACCCATGAAGCGATAGCCAAAAGTGGGACCATAAATATAACAGTCGGTGGTAAGGAAGCCTGACTCACATTTTNGGTTGAAACTGCCTCTTCAGCAGGAGCTATCTTCGCTAGCACCCAAGATTGATTCTTAGCATCTNCACTTTTTTTGCGCCATAACTCCTGCGCTTCAGGGCCGATTATATGCTTATTAAAGTTAGTGCTTGTTAGGTTAAGGCGTAACTGATTCAGGTTTGAGGGAACAATAGTGCCTTCGAAGTAATTGCCAAAATCAGTGGCGTAAAACGTTTCTCCAGTGGGTTCGTTATCCGAGTTAACTTTCTCTANTTCGCGTCGGAAATAAAGGCGGTAGATCGTATTTGTTTCTGGTTCGGTTTTGCCTTTATTAAAAATCAGATAGTCTTCATTTACTTTTGGTTGAGATGTTGTTTGCAGGATCTTGGTTACTTGCTGTGGGGCTTCTGGCATGAGAACCGCATTAGTTTCTTTTGAAAATTTTAGGGCACCTCCTCGCAAAAGATTCCGGTTTCTCGCGATTTCCAGTCCGGACAACGTAGATTTTATATTGGCATTAATCAGGTAATCCAGATCAGGNCCAAGCTGTTGCATCTCACCAGAGCTGATTCGTTCATAAAGTCTTCGGATTTCGGGTTTAAGGTAATATAATTGCCCCTGAGCTAAGCGTGTTTCTATCAGCATCAATTGGTTTGTTGTCCACCCTTCGAGAACACGGGAGGGAATTTCCGAATTTTGTTTTTGAGCAGCATAATTTTCTCCGAGAGGCTGAAACTCATACTTCCAATAGTCTTTAAGTGCAGAGAAATCAACCATGGGTAAAAACCATGCCAGTAAAATTACTTGAGCACACATCCGGGGGATAAATGAGATCGCTTGACTCCAATCTCCTGCGAGACTGCCTCGACTCAGCGTAGCAGAGAGGGATTTATAAAACTGTTTTCCAGTTTCGGTGAACCCAAGAAACCCGAAGAAAAGAACGTTGGCTGACAAGACGGCAATGAAGAATTTAGTCAGAGCACGGGCCCCATCTGTCCAGTTAATTAGAGTACTGGATAGCCAATAGCTCGGCAAAAATGGAAATTGTGCAAACTGAGTTTTAGATAAAAGCCTATCTGTTAGGTCAAGTACGCGCGTTTCCAAGGTTTGTTCGGTTGCAGCCTCTGGCTGCAGGTAGACTTTCACCATGTAAATTAGAGAGAGAAGTAATAGAACGGCTGTGGCTTGAAATAAGCTTCGATCCAAATAGCGCGCCATGAAAACAGCGATCCAGCATCCAAGTACCGCCGGTAGAAGGATGAAGAGCGCTACGAGGAACGGGGTAATCAGATAAAAACTTAAGTCTGCTTTTTGATGGATGCCAAAGGCAATGATGAGAGGTGCAATTAAGAGGAGAAAAGCCCAAGACGCAAAAATAGTGGTCTCTACAAGTTTCCATTGGAAGATGTGATTGGCCGAAAATGGGAGGACTTGAAGGAAACGGGTTTCCTGGTTTCGGAACATGTTGGTGTAGCCAACAACCACATTAGAAAATAGCAGCAACACGAACAACATCGCAAAAAGCAGGAAAATAAGATGCTCAATGAGCAGATCTCCTAAGCCGGGAAATTTAGAGATATAGCGGAGCCCTCCCCAAAACATCGCTGAGGCAATCAAGGGATAGAAAAGTAAAAAAATTGCCACCAGTACCGATAAGGTTCTCGAACGAGATCCAGCTTGAGTAATTCTCCTCCAAATTTGTAGAAGATTGACCCTCAAGAGTAGGGTGAAAGGTGAGTGGAACCCTTTGGATGTTTTTTGGTCCATTTAACCCTGGTGTAATTGCCGTTCAACAGCCACGTCCGATTCTTCCCGGGTGAGCGCTAAAAATGTTGCCTCGAGGGCAGCGTTGTTCGATCGATCCAAGAGCTCTTTTTCGGTTCCCACTGCTACTAGTTTACCCATATGAACAATTCCGATTCGATCGGCCACCTCTTCAGCTACGCTAAGTTGATGGGTGGAGAGAAACACTGTCATTCCTTCCGCGGCTCTTTCTTTCAGGACCTCTTTTAGGATAAATTGATGATGCGGATCCAGTCCGACCATGGGTTCGTCTAGGACAAACACATCAGGATTGTGCATAAGGGCGGACACGATTGCAATTCGCTGGCGGGTACCATGTGATAAACTCTCAATTCTTTTGCTTAGGTAAGGTTCAAGGGAAAAACGCGGGATGAGATCGCGAGTTCGTGACTGAATGTCTTCTTCATCCATTTGGAAAAGTTGACCTGTGAAACGAAAGAATTCCCACGGGGTGAGCTTATCGTAGAGGAATGGAAAGTCGGGGACATAAGCAATCCGTTTTCGCACTTCCATTGGTTCCTCTTGAACATCAAAGCCGCAGACTTTTACTGTTCCACTATTGGGAGCGATTAGTCCCACCAACATTTTGATGGTAGTGGTTTTGCCTGCTGCATTGGGTCCGAGCACCGCAAAAAACTCACCTTTTTCAACTGTAAGGCTAAGGTCATCGACTGCGGTGAGATCACCGAAATTCTTTACAAGGTTGTTTAGTTCAATCATGGATTACGTCTCAATTTACCGTAAAAGTTTTGATTTCGTAGAACAATGGACTTAGGTAGTTCAAGTTTTGCGGTTTTGCTTATGGTGTCGATGAGGATTTCTGGAATCTCTACTCGAAGTATTTCTCCAAGGGTGTTCACATAGACTTTTACCGGCATCTCATCCACGACAGGTATATCAATTCGGTAAACCTTGATTCGTGAACGCACCGCCGGTAGGAGGTCAATATTTGCCTGACTGGGGAGGTTTATCTTAAAATTTAAAGGTCGCATTTGTAAATCCTGTGAGTTGAGCAGTTTTTTAATCATGAGAGTGGCTCCACTCGCTGCGAGGTCAGGGACGCCGGCAAGCTTAAGGCCAGCTCCCACTAATTTTGAGGGTTCTTTTAGGTCAGTGAAGGGTACATCCACTTTTTCTTTGAATTCGCCAATCGAGACCGCTAGAACAAGAAAATCATTTGTCGAAGTTGCGTCTATATCAAACTCGTAGTTGATTTCATTGTACTCCCGCTGAAANCTTAATTGAAGATCGGTCCATTTGTGATCTGGAAACGGACTTAGGCTGAGATGGAAATCNTAGACAACATCTTCTATTGAGTTAGCAGCATAAAGACTNCCTCTAGTAATATCCAAATTATACTCACGAATCTTTTCTACCATCCCTTCTACTTGGTTACCCGTGCTGGTATCACTAATAACCATCGGCTCCCAATCCAGCGCACCCAGTAGTCTNCCAGTCCGTTCATCGACAATTTGCAATTGGGATTTGTCTTGGGCATTTATGATTTTTTCCCAAACCACTTGAATATCAACCGCAGCTCCGAGACTCTGGCCTGCGTATTCCACCTGCCAAAGGCGGTAACTCATAAATGCCCAGAAAAAGAAAAGGATAAATAAAATGACGCGCTGCATGTTGGGAGCGCGGAGAGTTTACTGTCCTCTGGTNGGAATAATCAACTCCTGACCGATCTGTAATTTGGCAGGATTAATGCCAGGATTTGCCTGTTTGAGCTTTTCAACTTGAATTCCATGAGAGCGGCTAATGCTCGTAAGTGTTTCTCCGCTCTTGATTTTGTGGCGTTTTGGAGCATTTGCGGAGGGTTGTTGAGTGTTGTTAACAGATTGAAGGTTTCCGATCTGATTATTGGCTGCCTGGGGGCTCGGAGTAGCGCCGCTGGCACGTATTTGGTGGCGAAGAGCCAGATTTTCGGCCGCCAATCTATTAAGTTCAGCTCTTAATTCTTCTATGATCGGACCAGGTTGGTTTTTTGGGGANCCAAGAACCTCCTTCGCTAAATCTCCTTTCAGTGCCTCGATATGACCGTTGATTTCGTTCTTGTTTGGAGCTTCTTGTCTCAAGGCAAGATAGCGTTGCAGATGGTAAATGGCAGCTGCGGGGTCCTTTTTACGCGANAGGTAAAGTATTCCGATTTCCATATGAGCAAGAGAAGATCTAGGGTTTGCCTCTAGTGCCTTGTGGAAAGATCGTTCAGCGCCTTCAAAGTCACTGTGTTGTAATTGACGGCGGCCGTCTAAATAGTGGGGTTCTTTATCTTCAGCCCCGGTCGCAACGTCACTAGGTTCACACCCTAGAATAAAAAGCATTCCAGCTAGGACTGTGGCGGTTACAGGCTTGCAAAGTGAACCACTCATTTCCAATTCTCTATACAAATCTATGGTGACTAGCAATCGACACTTGTGAACAGTTAATCCGAAGAGTTGCCAGAGTCTAGGGTGTTATTTTTTTGGCTGAGACAGTCTTTAGATTCTACTTCATAAATGGATTCTCTATGGAACGTGGGGTATGTGGCAGATAAAATACCGCTAAAAATAGATAAAATATTCCGATTAATAGGCAAAAGAGGGTGAGAATAAGTAGCTTCAACAAAACCATTATCCCCANGGCGTAGCATAAACTTCCTACTCCCAAAAAAATTCCAGCGGGAAGCCACGCCGCGGTTGCCATTCGCCAAAGAGCACTGAAATTATTTTTTCGATTGGAAAAAAATACAATGGTTTTTAAAGGCCAGATTCCCAGTAAACCCAATGAAAGTGAAGCTATGATATAGATCAGCCCCACAATACAACTAATACCTAGGAATACAAATGGCCTGCGTGAACCCCACCAGGGAATTTGTGTCGTTCGATCTAGGAAGAATTTTTTTTGTGAATATGGCAGCTCTACAAAACCAAAAATGGATCTTAACACCCATCGATCTTCTTNAAATTCGATCTGTAAATCCGCGTTTTTATCATGGTGTTGGTTGTTTGGATTNACAACAATTTCCAGGAACTGATTGCCAGCTAATTCACCGGTTTGATTTTCTGGCCAAGTTAAAATCCCATGGTTAAGTCCGCCCTCATCAGGTAATTTTTCGATGGATTCGTTCAGGATAGGTGCCCACTGCTGGCTTAGCAGTAGCAAGACACTTAACGTTACTAATGAAGCTATTCCAGTTTGCCAAAGTAATAGGCGGCTCCACTTGGTTTGGCTGAAGGAGGCGACACCTTGAGGGGTAAAAGGGGGTTTTTCAGGGTAGCTGGCTTTCGTGTCAGCTTGATCTGAGTCCTCCGGTTTTTGGTGTTTCTTGTCCAGAGTTTTTNGGGGGCTCTGGCCCATGAGATTATTCCTCGTTAGATTTAGGGGAATCCAACCCTGGATTATGTGTCTGGTCTTGAGGGTTCACCAGTACGACTGGCAGTGGGTATCGCAATTTTAAAACCTCATCGACGTTGATTTCTATTTGATATGCGCCTGGGTCCTTAAGGGTTACATTTTGGAATAGGTGTACGTTCGTTTGAGAAGCATCAGGGCTTGCAAGCTTATATTTTGTTTTATTCTCGCAAATGGTGGTTGCTCCGTCAGGGGCGATAATTTTGACCTGTTCAGTGAATTCGCCGACTCCGGCTGTCCAGCGGTTGAAACAGAAAATTTTGTGTGCTGTGACCGGCAATTGTTGAACGACTACTTTGGTGAGGATCCCAAACAACATGGGGTTTCCGTTATTTTCTTGGCGTATGTCTTCGCAGAGAAGTGAACATTGTAGATCTGGTAGAATGCGTGTATCGGACATGATTAGGTATTGAAGATATCTGGTTTTAAGCCATTGGCTTTAGCACAAGCTTGGGTCGTATTTCGCAATAGCATAGCAATGGTCATNGGGCCAACACCTCCTGGGTTAGGTGTGATTAATCCCGCTTTTTTTTGTACTGCATCAAAATCTACGTCGCCCACCAAACGGCTACCGTTTTTGGCCTNGGAATCAGGGATCCGATTGACCCCTACATCAATAACCACTGCCCCGGGCTTGATCATGTCCTCCTTAACAAATTGAGGTGCCCCGATCGCCGCAATGAGAATATCAGCACGCTGGCAGTGTTCATGGATATTGCTGGTTCGGGAATGGCAAAGGGTAACCGTAGCGTTTGCGTGTTCGCTTTTTTGGCAAAGAATAGCTGCCATGGGTTTGCCTACGATATTTCCACGGCCTAGAATAACCACATTGGCTCCGTCGATTGGAGTTCGACTTTGGATCAGNAATTCGTGCACCCCAGCCGGTGTACAAGGTATGAAACCATCGGTGTCCCCCAAGAGTAGTTTGCCAACATTTAGTGGGTGGAATCCATCGACATCCTTATTAGGCGAAACAGCAGAGAAGATGTTTGCCTCATTAATGTGCTCAGGTAAGGGAGCTTGAATGAGGATGCCATGAATTGCTGGATTAACATTTAGCTCACCGATAAGTCCAAGTAATTCTTTTTCCGTGGTTTCTTGCGGCAGAACCTGTATCTGAGATTGAATACCAAGACGTTCACACGCCTTTTGCTTCATGCCTACATACACACGGGAAGCGGAATCTTCCCCTACTCGCACAAAAACGAGCCCCGGAGGACCGCACCGATCTTNGAGTGCTATTACACGTCGCTGGGTTTCCTCGTGAATCTGATCAGCGATGGCGCGGCCATCGATCAGGTTGTTTAAAGCCACGATTCCTTATTTCCCCTCAGTTTCTTTTTTTTCTTGGCTAGTCTTATTCGGTTTTAGTGTGGTGGGCGGCTGTTCTCCAGATGTCTCGCTTTTTTCTTTTTTCACCGCTTCGATTCTGGCGGAGGAAATTTTAGGAAGGAATTCCTTGTTAAGTTTACCCTTAAGTGTGTTGATCAGTAGTACCGGAGTTTTGGATTTACGCACATCCATAGCTTCTTCACCGCTTACCGAAACTTTCTTTCCGAGAAACCACTTGAGCTTGAGTGGGGCTGCCTCATCCAGCACCAAATAATTGATCTTCTTTCCAGAATCCAGATGCTCAAGAACGTAACCTGAAGGTGATTGTATATCCAGCGTGCGACGGATGATTCCTTCCCGGTGGATTATTCGCGCAGGAGTATTACTATTGGGTTTGGTTGCTGCTGAGGTGGGTAGCACAGGATTGACCTTGGTAGTTACCACTGGCTTAACTTCTGGTGTAGTTACTACTGGCTTAACNTCTGGTGTCGATGTTGGGGCGGTCGGCTTATTTGCGGCTGGCAAATCCGATTTTTTGTTTGATGAGGCATCCTTGATTTGGTCAGGAGTCACGTTGGTAGCGGGTTGGGTTGGTTGCACCGGTAAAGCAGGATTAGTTGCTGGAGGGGTAACAGCAGGCGTAGGGATGGCTGGTTGAGGTACTTCAACAACTCCTGAAGTAATCTTTTGCCGGGTGACAAATTGAGCAGCGACATATACAGAGGCATTCTCTGGGGCGAGAACCTCTCTCCATTTGCCTTTGCTGGCACCTGTGAGCACGACCTGTGCCTCTCGGGGTAATTTTGAAAGGATAGGGAACTGCTCACCAGCCCCACCGCGCACGTTCAGCACATTGGCTTTAATGGAAGCAACGTTTAGTTTGATTGGCTGATTTTGGGCGTTCAGGCCCTGAATTGTAGTGGCGGCGTGTAAAAAATCTCCATGGACCCAAAGACCTGCATCGATTGGCACCTGTACTCGATACCACTTTCTAGGTTCGCCGGCTTTGGGGTTGTCGAGGGTGATTTCCTCTAAAATATTCAATGCTTCGTCTTTTTGGAATTGGAAAACAAGTTCGCTAAAAATTGTTGCTTTGCCACGGGCGCTTACACGAGTTCCGTTGACAATACCAAGGCCAATTGATGGATCGACTATTGGTTGTTGCCTTGCTTCGGGAGTGGGAGCTTTGGTGGCGGGAGCAGCGGGAGCGATCGCGATCGGTGCGGGTATAGTGATCGTCGAAGGTGCTGGTTTTGCCGGGACGGGTGCTGGTTTTGCCGGGACGGGTGCCGTAGGCAGGGGGTCTCCGGGGGCAGGGAAAGGTTCAGGTTGGCCTGGATTGTTTTGGGCAATAAGGATAGTGCCGGCGGCAAGGGTCAACACGGGGATTAGTGTTCTGGTAGGTTTCATTTTGTCCTCTTTAATGATTCTATTTCTGTTTTTGTCAGTGTTCGCCATTTACCGGCCGGTAATTCGCCTAATTTGACGTTACCAATCTGCGCCCGGACAAGCCGGATGACTTTCATGTTCTGTGTCGCAAACATGCGGCGTATTTCTCGGTTCTTGCCTTCGGTTAGTTCCATTTTAACAACGCTACGGGAGCGATTGGAACTTACCAGTGAGGCTTTCTTTGCGCGTAACATCATCGCGTGATGCTCAACGCCTTTGGTAAAAAGCCTCAAAACTTGGTGTGACACCTTGCCTTCGACTTCAACCTCATAGACCTTAGTGACTTCGTACCGGGGGTGGGTAACCCGCAGTGCGAATTCGCCGTCGTTTGTGGCAAAGATCAAACCTTCACTATCACGATCCAGTCTTCCCACCGGTTTGAGATCCCAGTCAGGCGGTAGCAAATCCCCTAGGATGGTTCGTTTGCGCTCGTCTTTCCGGGTACACAAAACTCCACGGGGTTTATGTACCGCTACATAATGGTGACGAAGGGGTTGAATCATTTGACCGTCTACACTGATCACATCAGCAATTGGGTCAATTTTGATCCCTTGCTTTGTGACCTCACGGCCGTTTACCTCTACGCGTCCTTCCCGGATGATCGTTTCACTCGCACGCCGTGAAGCGATTCCGGCCTGGGCCAAGAATTTTTGCAGGCGCACCATCAACTTTCCTCCGGATCCATGACACAGGTCTAGTATCCAACTCTTGGGGAAAACAGAAGATGTACTTAGGCGAAAGCCGGTGACATCAAAGTTGAAGAGGGGAGCGTAAGTTACGCTGCTGGCTTGGTCTTGCGTAATCCGCAGACACTATCGCCGTTCTTCCATTGACCACGTTTCCTAAGTAGAGCCACGCGCTCCCAACGCTTCAAAACGTTACGCTTAGCTCCAATAGATCCTGCGGTTCTTAAACTACGATGTCGTGACATAAATCTGTTTCCTCGTCACCTCGCCGTAACAAATCTGGAGGGCCTTTTCAGGCACACCTTCCTTGGCACGGGCGAGTCCAACTTTTAGTTGATGGTTAACGCCAGCGGCAAAAGTTAGTTACTAACACTGCTAACACTTGTTAACAACCGTTTTTTCGATTTTTTTGTTAGGTTTCCCATTCATCAGTCAGCATTGCTTTTGGCCCTTTTTTTCGTTAACTTCCGCCGTTGTTATCATGGAAACACTCCTGATCGCGCTGCTGGCCGGTATTGGCTTTATCGTCGCCTACCACACCTACGGTCGCTGGCTTGGCAGTAAAATCTTTCGGCTTTCGGCTGATACCATTTGCCCGAGCGAACGGCTCAATGATGGCGTTGATTATGTTCCAACCCAAAAATCCGTTGTTTTCGGTCATCATTTCACTTCCATTGCTGGTACTGGGCCAATCGTTGGCCCGGCGATAGCAATTATGTGGGGCTGGGTGCCGGCACTACTTTGGGTAGTGTTCGGTTCAGTCTTCATTGGTGCGGTCCACGATTTTGGGGCGCTTGTTGTTAGTCTTCGCAATAACGGCCAAACCGTTGGCGATATTGCCGGCCGCTTACTAAACAAGCGCGTGCGGCTGCTGTTTTTGTTCACTCTGTTTATGGCCCTCACCGTCGTGCTCGCTATTTTCGGATTGGTCATTGCTGCGGTATTCAAACAATATCCAGCAGCTATCTTTCCGTGCGTGGTGCAAATTCCCATTGCTATTGCCATCGGCGTGCTTCTGCATCGTAAAGGCGTTGGTCTGTTGCTGCCTTCATTCGTCGCTTTAGGGGTGATGTATCTCGCCGTAGTTTTCGGCAACACCAGTTTTTTGGGATTATTCAACACCACCCTAGCCGCGTGGCCCATTTGGATGTGGGTTATTGTGCTGCTCGGCTACTCTTACGTTGCCTCCGTACTGCCGGTGTGGACTCTCCTACAACCGCGTGATTACATTAACTCACTGCAGCTCATATCCGCCCTATCGCTCATTGTGTTTGGTTTGGTGGTTGCAGCGTTGTTTGGCTACACACCAACGGGGGGCGAAAAACAAACCCTTAGTATGGTTGCTCCCGCGTGGGATTTGAATCCCAAGAATGCACCCGTTATTTTTCCGTTTCTCTTTATCACCATAGCCTGCGGCGCGGTGAGTGGTTTTCACTGTCTGGTTTCCAGTGGCACCAGCAGTAAACAGTTGAAAAATGAAACCGACGCGCGCTTTGTCGGTTATGGCAGCATGCTCACTGAAGGCTTCCTTGCCACGCTTGTTATCGTCGCCTGCGGGGCGGGCTTGGGGCTGGGCTTAGCAATGAAAGACGGCTCCATGCTTACCGGCCAAGCCGCTTGGGCTGCTCAGTATGGTGATTGGACTGCTGCGGGCGCTTTGGCTGCAAAGGTGGGTGCCTTTGTGCAGGGCTCGGCAAACTTTCTTCAAGCTCTAGGTTTGAGTAGTTCCGTGGCTATCGCGCTAATGGGCGTGCTAGTCGCTTCATTTGCCGGCACCACGCTGGACACCGCTTGCCGATTGCAGCGCTACGTCATTCAGGAACTAGCTGCTACTCTCGGCGGCAAAGTCGGCGTTGAAAACGCAACACCTGCCGCACCGTTTGCTCTACTTCAAAACAAACACGGTGCAACGATTTTTGCTGTGACTATTGCCGCAGCAATGGCGGCAATTCCTCAAGGGAATGCTGAGTGGAGTTTGGCGAATGCGGGCAAGGGTGGGCTGACGTTGTGGCCACTCTTTGGGGCAACCAATCAGTTATTAGCGGGCTTATCCTTTATGGTGATTACTTTTTATCTATGGCGGCGTGGTCGGGCGATTTGGTTCTTGGCTATCCCCATGTTTTTTATGCTGGTGATGCCGATGTGGGCGATGATGCATCAATTGTTTATTTCGCCTGGGTGGCTCAAAGCTGGACAGGTGGATTACCTTTTGGGAGGTATTGGACTTGCAACCATTATTTTGGAGATATGGATTATAGTTGAGGCATTTAAACTGTTTCCTGCGGCCAAGGGCGTCTTGGAAGAAAACGCTTTGGATCAATCAACTGAAGGAGATCCAGTAAAGGCATAATATGGCACTAGGGCGTATTGGTCTTTTTGGGGGTACCTTCGATCCAGTTCACTCGGCGCATGTGATGGTTGTTCGGAAAGCGTTAGACGAACTAAAATTGGATAAACTCATAATTATTCCAGCTGCATGTTCGCCATTTAAACCGGAAAACCCACCTTCTACGAAGGAAGTTCGATTGGCACTATTAAATGCAGCATTTGATTCTGTCGATGGTTGTGAGATTGATCTTCAGGAAGTAGAAAGAGGTGGGCCTTCTTATGCCATTGATACGGTTCGGTCTGTTGCTCGTCGTTTTCCAGAAGCGGAGTTATTTTATTTGATCGGGGCCGATCACGTGCCTACTTTGGATCTCTGGCGCGAAGCTGATGAGCTGGCCAAGTTGGTAACTTTCATTGCAGTTCCTCGTTTAGGTGAGCCAAAGGCAGAATTTCCTGAACTTTTTAGTGGTAAATATTTAGAGGGAGAACCCATTGATATTTCATCCAGTGAAATACGCAGCCTGCTTAAGCAAAGAAAGTCAGTTGGTCATTTGGTTCCTCAGGCAGTGGATGAAAAATTAATTAAATTACAGGTTTACCAATAAGAAAATGCATGGACAAAAACTAGCAGAATGTTGTCGTGAATATGCTGAGGCTAAAAAGGCTGAAGAGGTTGTGATCCTTGATGTACGTGAGGTGTCAAGTGTTACGGATTTTTTTGTTATTGCCTCAGCCACCAGTGAGCCTCACGTCCGGGCGATTTGGAATGAGATTGTTGATACCCTNAAACATGAGCACGGTGTTAGTGCCTCCAAACCAGAAGGGATAAATTCTAACAATTGGGTGGTAATAGATTACTTTGATGTAATCGTTCACGTAATGATCAAGGATGTTCGTTCACATTACGACTTGGAAGGATTGTGGAATGATGCGCCGGTAATTTAATCTGTTGTTTGCCGTTGTGCCCTGGAAGCTATGTTCCAGTAGAGTACAAAGTTTAGGAGTAGGCAGATAAGGACAAACAAATTTCCGATTTGAGAAAGAGCATGTAGTCTTCCAAATGCTTTTGCAGCGACTTCCCTTTCTTCTGAAGTTGCCTGTAATCCGAAATATTCGGCATACTTTATCTGATGAAGGGCATCCATTTTCGGCGTGAGGAGCAGCATTCCGGTTCCGATTAGAAGGATAATGGATATCAATATTAGGGCCTGTGATTTTGGTTTATCAAACATGCTCCGCCGCCAACCGATAAAAAGGGTTATTGCGGCAATTGAAGCACAGGCGATTTGGAAAGCGGTAAATTTGCCAATGAGATAACGCGCTGCAATGCCACTTTCAGGCTTTGGCAGGATAGGTTCCAAATCAGCGCTGAAGAAAGCTGGTCCTGCTATGAACGTCAGAAAAACTGTGCCTCCCAGCCAGATCGCTGCATTTAAAGCCCCGACTAATTGGATGACTTTTTTTAAATCAACCCGTTTTGGCTTCATTTGGTTTAACTGGTTCGGCATCTTTGTCCTCTACGCTCTCTTGTAATGGAGAGGAGTGATATTGAACCCTTGCTGCCACAAGCGCTCCGTAAAGAATGATCAGCCAAGTAAAGTAAACTGCTAACATAAAAACTGGCAGCAACCCTAAGCTCCCACCATAGGTTTTAGCATAGAGATCATTCTTCATAAGAATATGCGAAACATACATAGCACTTAGTAAATGGTTTAATTGCCATAGGGTGCCTGCTACGAGTCCTCCCCAAATAGCTGCACTCCACGAAACTGCCATATTCGGAATGAGCTTGTATAGGAATGTTAAGCCGGCCATAGCCAACAGAAGGGGGACTATGGTCGTAAAAAAACTCCCCAGGTTTTGAAGCTGGGTGCTCAATTCTTCAAAGTAACCCCCGTGAGTTAGTGCAAACGCCATAATAATACAACCGGGCCCCAGTATTAAGGGCAGTGAAAATTTTAGTATTTGCGCATACCATGCTCGAGAACGCGGTATGCTAAAGAGGTCATTAAAGGTGTCCTCCAGCTGCATAACCACGAGTAGCCCCAAATAAACAAACACCATAGCAGAGAGGATGCCGGTTTTATCAGGGCGGATTTGACTGGCCAGATTGTTGATGAAGTTGATTATGTTTTCGCGAAGGTTTCCGCGGATTTCATCGATCTTCTTGGCTACGTCGTCGTTTTCCTGATTGGTTGATGCTGGGAGTACACTGACGATTACTTTACTAACGAATTGCTGCACAGATTGAGAGTCGTCCTTGGTAACGGCTGAGGTTATGGCCGTGGCGAGGGCCAAAACTGGCACCAATGCCAAGAGTGAATTGAATGCCAGTGCAGCAGCTCGCATGTAACAACGTTCATCGTCGAACTTCCGGTAAGCCAGCAAAACAAAGCGTGCGACCCGCATCCACCACTTTGGTAAAACCGCTCGACTTTCCTTGTCACAGACCCGTCTTAGATCTTCCCGAAAGATCTTCCACGGATTAGGGATATTGGGTAGGGGGTTTTCCACGGACAGGAAATTTGTATCAGAAAATGATACTTACGACAATTGAGTAAACAGTCACGCGCAAACTTGAATGAAATTATGAGATTACTTTTAATTAGACAGGCGATGCATAATGGGGCAGGAATTCTACTTGGATATGAGTGAGCAAAACATCAGTCCTGAGGGATCGATCAAAAACCAAGCACCGGCCTCTGGTGTTAGTTTTTTTGCTATAACGCCCCTAAAGGTCTTAGTCATGGTAGGAATCATTGTTGGTGGCTGCATTTTGATTTTAGCTTTGAGTGGCGCATTTTCTTCGGAGGCAGTTGCACAGGTAAATAGCCCTCAAAAATATGACGGAGGTGGTGTACTATTCAAATATCCCGGAAACTGGAGTATTACTGAAGATGGGGGGAAAGTATCAGAGGGGGAGGTTCGGTATCTATTTCTGGAGACTGCAGGTGGTAATTTTGTTTCTATTCAAATCTTTCGGGCAACTGAGGCTTCGGAGCTTTTGGAGTATACTCAAATTAATTCCAGATTACTCGCAGAAGAGATCCCTTTGGGTAGTTACAGTGCTTCAACTTTTTCTGACATGGAAGATAAAGACGGAATTGAAGTCATTGAAGAGCATCTGGAAATGACAGTGTTTGGGGAAAGCATACCTTATAAACGGGTGTATAGTAGAAAGCGAATCGGGGATACGATAGCATTTATAATATTACAGGTTACAACTGAAGAATATGAGATGGTTATAGGTGGCTTTGATCAAATACTTGAATCCTTAAGCTATGACGGTCCTTAGTGTGGTACACCTTTAAGTAAGCTTTTGCGTCCAACCAGTTTGAGTTTGTAAAGTCGGCAATTTTCTGTTGTACTCGTTATTCGGATGGCGGGCAAGGAGACTCCCCAAAGGGAATCAGCCAAGGGAGGTGCTAATGAAGTTCTAGGTATTTGCTTAGTTGCTTTGGCGGTACTATTCCTTTTGGCTCTTTTTTCATACGACAAAGGTGATTTGTCGTTTAATGGCACAGAGGTTAATGACCCGCGCCATAATCTTGTAGGTATTTTAGGTGCGTGGCTGGCTCAGGGTTGCTTTCTGGCGTTTGGAGTATCAGCTTATCTTTTGCCTCCGCTGACTCTGGTTATTTCCCTTGGTTTTCTCTCCAATAAATTAGAAGGCTTTCGCAAACGCTGGCCATGGGCATTAACTTTAATTTTTGCCGCCTCCGCAGGGCTCAGTTTGTATCCCAATCTTCTTAGCGGCTTGGCTGCCCGGTTGAATACGGTTGACGGAGGGGGTTATATTGGATTGTTACTTAATAAAGCCATTTTCCAGCACTTGGGTACGGCAGGAGCAACGGTAATTCTTCTAGCGGTCTATTTGGTAAGTTTGCTCTACATCACAAATTTCCACTTGAAAGATATCGTCAAGGAAGCATGGCAACGTTGGAAGTTAAGGGGTATTGATCGTAAGCAGCCTTTGGCTGAGGCAGAGGTAGAGATATCAAAAAAAGAGCACGAATTGGAAAAGCGGGTTGTTGAGTTGCAACACCAGCTTGAAAAAGCTCATGCCGAGGCTGAAGTNGCTCATGAAGATCCNCGGATTATTGATCTAAGCCAACCCGGTTCNAGACAATCAGGTCAGNCAGACGGTGGCGAAGTTTTGGATGAGTTGCTTGACGAGCAAGATGGAAAGGCCAAAAGGCAGTTAGCAGCTATTATGTTTACTGATATTGCCGGCTACAGTCGAATGGCCAACCACGATGAGAAAGCCGCTTTGAAACTCATTAAAAAACAACGACGATTACTAAAACCGATTGTTAAAAAATTTGAGGGAGAATGGCTTAAGGAAATTGGGGATGGTCTGCTGTTGAGTTTTGGGAGCTCTATTAATGCGGTGGATTGTGCCATCGCAATTCAGGAAAAGCTTCGTGGAGAACCGCACCTTGATTTGCGAATTGGCATCCATCAGGGAGATATTGTACGCGACGGTAAGGATATTCTGGGTGACGGTGTGAATATTGCCTCCCGTATTGAGCCCTACGCTCCTATTGGAGGGGTTGCTGTATCTGAGAAAATTCAACAGGACCTGATTAGTCAGCCCGAATATGACGTGCAGCTTCTGGGTGAGTTTGCTCTTGAAGGCGTAGATCAACGTGTGGAGATCTATACGCTAAACTTCGGAGAGGAGGAGCTTGAAGAGACCCAGATTATTGAGACGGAAGATTTAAAGCACGAAGAAACGGTTTTGCTGCCAGGTTCAGATGAGAATAGTGAAGAGGAATTTCCGGAGGGTTCGGCTTCAGTTGAGGATGTTCTCGGTATTTCTGATTCTGAAACCGAGGAGGGCACTGAATCTTCAGTTCACATTGCAGCTGCTGTTTCAAGCACCGGTCCATTACGGCAGCCTAAAACTCGTAGAACAAAAGCTACGCGTGTCGACAGGGGGCCGTTAATTGAGAATTATAATTTACCACCGGCAAATTTCCTGCAAGCCCCCGAGTATGATGCTGTACCGGTCGATTCTACCGAGGAATTGAAGCATCAAGCTATCACTATCCAGAAGACTCTTCAGCAATTTGGCGTGGAGGTTGCCCTTGGCGATATCACCAAGGGGCCAACAATTACTCGTTTTGAATTGCACCCTGCTGCTGGCGTAAAGATGGAAAAGGTTACTGCTTATGCAAGTAACATCACCGCGGCGTTGGAGGCTGAAAGGATAAACATTCTTGCGCCTGTACCTGGTAAAAGCACGGTGGGTGTAGAAGTTCCTAATCGTGTGAAAACTAAGGTTATAATGCGCGATCTTCTGGAAAGTGACGAATGGAAAAAAAGCAAGGCCAAGATTCCGGTGGCTCTAGGTAAAGATGTTTATGGTAAGCCCATGATTGCTGATTTGGCGGAGATGCCACATCTGCTGATCGCAGGTGCTACTGGTGCAGGTAAGAGTGTGTGCATGAACAGCATCATCGCCTCGCTACTGTACAAATTTTCACCGGATGAAATGCGACTAGTAATGATCGATCCCAAGGTGGTAGAACTTCAAATGTATAATAAGTTGCCACATTTGGTGGTACCCGTGGTTACCGATCCCAAGAAGGTTATCCTTGCTCTTCGCTGGGTTGTGCAAGAGATGGAGAAACGTTACAAAATTTTTGCTCAGGAAAACGTTAAGAATATTCATGCCTTTAATCGGCGTGCGCCAAATAAACCGAAAACGGAGGCTGAGCCCGAGTTGCCACTCTTTGATGGAAACAAGGAGCGCCTTGAAGTCGGCTCAGAAGGGTTTGCTGTTGAGGTTGATGAAGAGATTGCTGTGCCACGAGAGGAGGAACTCGAGATTCCCGATAAGCTGAGCTACATCGTTGTGGTAATAGATGAGTTGGCTGATTTAATGCTGACGGCTCCAGCGGATGTAGAAAATGCTATTGCACGAATTACTCAGATGGCACGAGCCGCTGGCATTCACTGTATTGTGGCGACTCAGAGACCAAGTGTGAAAGTGATTACCGGCGTTATCAAAGCCAATATTCCCTCGCGTATCGCCTTTCAAGTTGCTTCCAAGATTGATAGCCGCGTNATTCTCGATGAGATGGGNGCTGAAAAGTTACTTGGCAAGGGAGACATGCTCTACCAGCCCCCCGGCGCNCCAAAACCCATTCGGGCTCAGGGGCCGCTGGTTGAGGATCANGAAATCCAGCAGATAGTTGATTTCATCGCTGAACAAGGAAAGCCGAGTTACGAGCTAGAAATCCATAAGCAGCTATCAAAACCGATTGCAGTTATTGATGCAGCTCCGAGTGATGAAGAAGAAGAGCTGATACAACAATGTATTGCTGTGATAAGGAGCGAACAAAAAGCAAGTGTCTCAAAACTTCAGCGTCGCTTGCGGCTTGGTTACAATCGTGCTGCAAGGTTGATGGATGAGCTCGAAGACCGAGGAATTGTGGGTCCGGCCCAAGGTAATGAACCCAGGGAGATTCTTATTGATTTGGATGGGACAGGTGCTGATGGACGCGGACAAGTGATGCATTCGGCTGTTTAATTTCCTTTGCCTGTGCGGGTTTCAGGCGTAGATTGATATCCAATGGCTGAAGTCCCGAGTATTCAACGCACCTATAAGGTTTGGGCAACTGATGATGTTATTTATGGCCCAATTGATTTCTCCTTACTTTGTCAGTGGGTTCGTGAGGCTCGAGTGAGTCAGGTAAACTGGATATACACTGAGCAAACAGAGACATGGTCTCGGGCAGAAGATTTGGCTGAATTGGGTTTGTTACTCAAAGAGAGTGAAGAATTGATTCAGCCGGGAACGATAAATACTCAGATTGACCCTCTGATTCCAGGTGTGCCGATGGGAACGCTTCAAGAAGTCGAGATTTTTAAAAACATGACAGACCGTCAACGTGGTCGTTTTGCTCAATGTATGGAAGTCCAAAAGTTTTCTAAATTTGACACGCTTGTTGAGGAGAACGCCAGTGGTGAGGATATGTACGTGATCCTGGAAGGTTTAGTGCGGGTACGTAAAATGATCGGTGGCCGTGAGGATGTGATTGCGACACTCGGAGCAGGTGAAATGTTTGGCGAAATGTCTCTCTTTGACTCGGCCAAGCGTTCTGCTGATATCGTGGCTAATAGTGATGGGGTCCTGCTGCGATTGAGTAAGGAAACGATGCAGGGAATGGTTGATAAACAACCTGAAGTAGTGGTGCCGTTTTTAGTAGAAATTTCAAAAAAAATGGCCGAAAGAATCCGTGCGGATAACGAGCGGCACAAAAAAAATACAATTCTCAGGCAGGCCCGCCAGTAAATTTACACTTCTATTATATCTCCATCGTTTAGAAACGTGTGAGAGATTCCTTTTAAGCTTTCAGCTGCTTGTGCCTTTAATTCCCTTAAGTTTGAACGGAAGGGCCTAGAGAGGTGGGTAAACGCAATGTGGCCAATTTTTTGAGTAGGTAAATAATTGAATAGTTCGCTCGGTTCTACGTGAGCCAATTCGCAGACCAAGAGATCTACGGGATGAGTTAAGAGCGGTGATAAGTCGTGAATCGATCCAATATCTGCACTGTGAGCTACCCGTTTAGTATCGGTTTCCATCACAAAGTTGAAGGCTTCAAATTTTGCCGGATATTTATCACTAAAACTATTTTTTAGCTGATCTAAATGTGTAGTCAGATATGGAGTAACTTTTACCCCGTCAAAATTTATGGGCTCGCATTCTTTGAGTACTTTGAAGCTGGGAGAGAAAGCGAGTAATTCGTCGAAGATATAAGAGGCGCGCAACATATTCCGAACGGGTTCTAATCCTTCAGATGGCATATAGATCGGCAGTTCGCGGGTTCTTTGGTCCAGCCATAAACCCTGCATGAGCATAAAAAATCCACCTATATGGTCACAATGTAGATGGCTAATCAAAATCCCATCTATCTCATCAGGCTTTACCCCTGCTGTATGCAGTCGTCTGCTGACGGGTTCACCGCAATCAATTAACAAGGNTTTGTCTGCCAAATGGAACAGAAAAGCAGAATGCCCCCGCTGATCATTNCCAGCCCAGCCGTCTCCGGTGCCTAAGGCATGTAATGCCGCTTTGCCCGCTGCCATCGAACGAACCTAACGAAATAAATTCATATTTGTAAATGCTTCATCCTTAGGCTGTTCACGGAAAACTTGGGATAACTTTTTATAGGAACAATTTTGGCACTTCATAGGCTGTGGCTATGGCATCTGTTGGCGATCGATTACGTTTAGCACGCGAAACACAAGGCTTGGATGTGCCTGAGGTAGTTGAACAGACAAAGATGAAAACCGATCAAGTGCATGCCTTGGAAAACGGAGAATGGTCGGTGTTTGCTGCGCCTGTGTATACTCGCGGGTTTGTGCGNAACTANGCTAATCTATTAAAGTTGGACGCGGATTCTTTACTTCAGGATTTGGATGTGGAAATAGGTCAGTCTCAAGCTGGATCATCCAAAGTTAGTGGTGAAGTGCCGTTGCGTTCTGGGATAATCGATTGGTTGATGCTTCATTTTTCTAGTGTGAACTGGCGTACGATTTTGCCGATCTTAATATTGACTGGCATCGCAACGGGTGGGTATTACGCATGGGATAGTTTTCAGCGGTACCAACATACAGACCATCTTCAAGGGTTGGGCACCAGCTTGGATTTGGAACTGCAGGGTTCAGCGGAAGATCAGTTGCCNATTGATACAGCTCAATCGTCGNCTCATTCAGAGTAACTTGATTTTAATCGAACTTACCTTAACCTTGTGCGCTCGTGCCTGATGCAGCGCCTAACCAATCTGTAAACCCTCTCTCTGTGGGCATGGTTTTCTTGGGCGGCGNCAAGAATTTGGTGGATGCCGAGGTCATGCTAGGNGCGCTCATGGCTGATGGTTTTGAGGTGCACGTAATGGTAAGTACTAACTACGATTTGATTGCCGAACCCGTTAAACTACACTGATGAATCTCCCCAATAAACTGACAACATCGCGTTTTGTAATCACTATTTTTTTTGTGCCGGTGATGCTTTGGGATTCACTTCCTTATAACACTACTTTTGCTTTGGTGTTGTTTGTTGCCGGGGGAATAACGGACATTCTTGACGGGCATCTTGCTCGCAAGCATGGATTAAAAACTGACTTTGGCGTTTTGATGGACCCCTTGGCTGACAAGATTCTTGTTTGCTCAGGATTCATCCTTTTAGTGGGTATATCGATAACCGAACAACAGCAGGCAGTTATCCTTGGAGAGTATTATTTACCCGAAGCGGTCGCGGTACCAGGGATGCCCGGAAATCCCTTAATGCCCGCATGGATGGTTATTGTGATTGTGTCTCGGGAGCTGGCGATTACTGGGTTGCGGCTTTTGGCTGCGAATAAGCAGGTGGTTTTGCCAGCTGAAAATATTGGCAAACGTAAGACAAACTTTCAGTTTGCTGCGGTNATATCTCTGTTGGTAATCATAAGCTATCCGGAATGGGGTGAAGTTTGGGGGGGGGAGATTTGGTTGAAATTTTTTGGTTTTGAAATCGCCGGCTGGCCTTGGAGTATTTGGTTTACCCTTATTGCCACGTGGGGTGCAGTGGGACTCACTTTAGTGTCTGGAATACACTATCTCTGGCAAAATCGGGATCTCTACATGAAGGATATGTAATTCATGGACCGCATAATTCTCCTGTTGGCGCGCGGTGGGGTTTTGGGTCTCGTGCCCAAGGCTCCGGGTACAATAGGCACTTTGGGAGGGTTCCCGATTACGGCACTACTATTGTTATCAGGAAATTTTTGGGTGTATCTTTCTGGGTGCATGTTACTGGTGCCGCTCTCAGCCTGGATTTGTGGGGAAGCCGAGCGCATTTTGGATTGTGAGGACCCCGGCGAAGTGGTGTTCGATGAAATGATTGCCGTGCCTATTTGTTATCTTTCAATATTTGCTTTGATGGAATTACAGGGTGATGGAATGCCCGGTTTAAATTCACTTTTTGAGTATGAATTATGGTGGGTATGGGCCTTATGCGGTTTTGTGATTTTCCGTGTTTTTGATATCTGGAAGCCTGGTCCTATTGATAAAGTCCAATCACTGCAAGGAGGCTGGGGGGTAACGATGGACGATGTGTTGGCTGGTTTNCTTTCCGGGNTAGTTCTCGGANGTGGNTATTTTCTANTAAAATAAAAAAAAGCGGGTGTNAAACCCGCTTGATAAAACCTTGTAGAAATAAGCTCACTTCATTTTATCAAAGTTTTGCTGAAGAATTTCCCAGTCTTTCAAACCTTCGGTTTTCTTCAAAAATTTTGAGTTAACCTCTGCTTCTACATCTTGTTTNGTNGGTCTATTAATCTGGTAGTAGANTCCAAAGTAACCGGGCACAAGTTCTTCAGCGATGGCATAAGCAGCATTTTCATCGGTAGGATCATGGTCTTCGGGGATTTCCTTGAATTCTCCGCCCTTGCGCGGGTTGCTTGAATCAAATGCTCCATCATAGAATTCGGTGCATTCACTAAGGCATTCAATGAAGGCGAAGCCTTTATGGTCCATGGCTGNTTCCATCATGGCCAGAAGGTGTTTGGGGTTGGTGTGAGTGGTTCTTGCCACAAAAGTTGCGCCAGCGGAGATGGCCTGCTGCATGGGGTTGATAGGTTTGTCTACTGCTCCCCACATGTCTGTTTTACTTTTGAAACCAATCGGGCTAGTGGGCGAAGTCTGTTTTTTGGTAAGGCCNTAAACGTTGTTGTCCATCACGCAATAGGTGAGGTTTACATTCTTCCGTGCGCAATGGTTAAAGTGGTTGCCACCAATGGAGAACGCATCTCCGTCACCACCAAAAACAAACACATCCAAGTCCTGCCGGCTCAGNGCTATGCCAGTTGCAAAAGGTAANGCCCTGCCGTGAATGTAGTGCGCCCCATGGGCCTGTACAAAATATGGAAATCTGCTNCTGCAGCCAATTCCAGCTACTGTGGCAAATTTTTCGTGATGCAGGCCACGGTTTTGAAGAAGCTTAAAATATAACGCGAGGACGGAGAAATCACCACAGCCGGGGCACCAGGTTGGCTTATCGGCGGCTAGTTCTTTTTTTGTGAGCGGTTTTCTTTCAGCTTCGGCAATGGCACTCATTTATTATCCTCTATTTTTGATTTTACTCGGGCTAAGACATCTTTCACTCGCCAGGTTAAAGCATCCGCTTTGTTGATGCCTTGAATTTTATTATCGCAGAATCTTGCGCGAAGCAATGCACATAGTTGCCCNTATCCGTAAAGGCCTTCGTCATTATTTTCGACTACGAACACATGATTGAAACCAGAAAAGATGTTCTCCAGTCCTTCAGGCAAGGGGTTGATGTGACGGATAGTTAAAGCAGAAATGCTATCGCCTGCTTTACGCGCCCGCTCTGTAGCCTCTCTAAGGCTGCCTTGAGTGCTTCCCCAGCCAACCATTAGTACGTTACCTTCCTCGGGGCCAAAGACNTCTGGTTTAGGCAGTTCACGGCCTAGAGCTTGTAATTTATTTCTGCGTTTTGCAGTCATATCCGTATGCATTTTAGGAGAGCCACTGGGATGTCCCATTTCGTTGTGCTCTAGTCCNGTAACTACCGGATATTTGCCGCTTTTAATGAAAGTTCCGGGAGCAGCGTGTTGTGTTATGCCGTCAGGGGCGGACAAGTCATACGGCTTATGATCCTCCCTGGGAGATAGGTCGGGTGAAATATCCTGACAAATTTCCTTAAGGTCGGGCATGCCAAAGGCTTCGATGCGGGTGGCAATAGCCTGATCGGTTAATATAATGACGGGAGTACTGTATTTGCGTGCAATGTTAACGGCNTCAATGGCGGTATAGAAGCAATCTTCTACACTCGAGGGGGCGATGACTACTCTTGGGGAATCTCCATGGCCGCCAAAACAAGCGATGTTTAAGTCGCTTTGTTCCACATTGGTCGGCATGCCAGTGGAGGGTCCNCCACGCTGCACATCAACTACTAGCAGGGGGATTTCAGCCATCACCGCCCAACCGATGGCTTCTGATTTTAGAGCAATTCCAGGCCCTGAGGAGCCGGTTATTGCGCACCGACCACCCCAGCTGGCTCCGATGGCTATCGAAACAGCTGCGATTTCATCTTCAGCTTGGACAAAAATTCCATTGTATTTTGGTAGTTCGCGGCGAAGTAGTTCCATGATATCTGACCATGGTGTAATTGGATATGCGGCCCCAAATCTTACCCCTGCAGCTAAGATGCCGTACCCAAGCGCTTCGTTGCCNNTGCAAACGACCTGTTCTGTGTCCCGCGCCTTAGGTTCCTCAAATTCGTAAATTTCAGCCAGGGTTGTTAGTGGATAGCCGTTGCCGGCATGAAAGGCTGAGAGTGCGGTTTCAGTCACACTCTCAGGTTTGCCCTTAAACCGCTCGGTAATCAACCCNTCCAGCCGTTTGCTATCCAGATCAAACATTCGGGCAATTAATCCCAGAGCAAAAATGTTNTTACCCTTATCCTTGGCTGTGCCTCCGATTGCTTCGACAGTTAGTTCAGCAATAGGGCAACCAATGTGACGAAATTTCTTTTCNAATTCAGGGTCTGGCTCCACGTGTGCAGTATCATAAAGAATGATACCACCATCTTTTACAACATCGGTGTGGTTGTCATAGCTGTGTTGATAGAAGGCCATNAGCACATCTGCNTCGTCACCGGAAGAAAGTACTTCGCCTGAGCTTAAGCGAACCTGAAAGATGGATGGACCACCGGAAATGGTGGAAGGAATGGTCATGAAAGTCATGACCTCCTGTTCGCTACGCCCTGCTAGGCGGGCTAAGAAACCNCCGATGGACTGGATGCCATCCTGAGAATTGCCAGCAATACGGATAACGGCCTCGTGAACCTTGGAGACCTTCGGATTTTCACTGACGGCTTCATCGGCCGTGGAACTGTCGCTCATCGATTTGAATCAGCAAAATTGCCGGCGGCTACCACGTTTCGCGCCNCGGCTTCTTCTCATCACCGAGAAGATGAGCGAAGCTAACATTAAAAGTAGACCTGTCAAACGATATTCACAAAAGAAATGGGAAAAACGAATTTTGACTTCAGCTCTGAAAAACAAGATGCCAACTGAGATATCAGGACATGTTTCGGTGTGCTATCAAGGTATTAAGTCAGCTAATGCTGAAGGGGTTATTCAAGAGTCATTCAAGACCCATCCCAGTCCCTCTAAAACTCCTTCTCCGCATTCTTTTGAGGCGAGAAATCCTTCGATCGATTTCACATGTTCAGCGACTTCTGGAATGGCGTTGGCAGGTGCAATAATCCATTGGGCACGTTCGGGTTGAAGCATTGAGAGGTCGTTCCAATGATCTCCGGCAGCAAGAATGGCTGTTGTTGGGATGTTAAGAATACGGGCTATTTCCGTCATGGCCGTTCCCTTGGTATACCCGGTGTGAGATAGTCGCCCATAGATATCATTGCGTACGAACGACAGAAGAGGCTCATCGGCAAACTGCTGAGTGACCTTTTCTTGGATGGCATCGGCATCGGCATTATTGCGGGCAATCAGGCAGAAAGGAGACCAGCGGTCTTCGTATACCTGCGCATCAAAATGATTATTTACCCATTCAAAAAGCTCAGGAAACTGGTCTGCTACCTTGGCGAATAAGGCCCCTTGGGTGGTCGTGCATTCCTCGTTCCACTCACTGTGGGGTTGGTAATCACCATTTACACATTGGTAAATCTCACGTTCGACGACCACTACATAGTCCGGTTTTACGCTAAGATGTGCCTGTTCCAGACCGGTCTGTAGATCNTCNAGTGTNCGACCGGTATTGATAATCCATTGGGTNCCNGNTGCCTGTAATTCGCCAATTTTCTGCTGCAGGGCCACCGGCACACGCGGTTCGGTGAAGTCCGAGTGCAGGGTGCCGTCAAAATCAGTACAGAGCAGTTGGATAGGGCCGGGCATGTTTGAATCTTGCGTGGTTGAGTGAATCGACCTCACAATCAGGTGTCAAAAGCAAAGCACTGGCAAGAGGCCCATTAAATGTAAATATTGGGTTAATGAAACAACTGAGAAGGGGAATTAATTGATATGAAAAGTGCCTATGAACTGGCGATGGAGAAACTACAGAAGGAATCGCCTGATCAATCTTTGAGTGACGAGAAAAAGGCTGAATTGGCTGAGCTCGATAATTTGTACAAATCCAAACTGGCTGAGCGCGAGGTGTTTCTGGGTGGCAAGATCGCCGAGGCCGAGGTATCAGGAGACCTTGAAGCACTGGAACAACTGCAGCGGGAACTCACTTCTGACAAAAAAACACTGGAATCGGAGCTGGAAGAAAAAAAGGAAGAGGTCAGGGGTCGCTAGGGTTATATAATTATAACCATTTTTTGTAATTGGATTAATGCNCCAATTTAGCTAGTCTGGTTGNGTGAAAGTTACCTTGGTTGGAATATTCGTTTTCTGATCTTCGGTATGCATGAGCATGCAGATTTTTGTTTCACAGAATGGGCAGCAGCTGGGCCCTTTTAGTTGGGATCAAGTTCAGGATCAGCTTAATGCGGGCACCCTATCGGTCACTGATTATGCGTGGCATGAGGGTTTAAGNGANTGGATTGCGCTATCTGAGCTNGGGCCACCNGCGGATTCACAAACCCATACAGATGATGTAGCTGCCGGNGAAGCTCAGGTCGTCGCACAANCTGCGGNGCCTTCAAAGTTGAGGGCANTGTTNGGGTTTCTNTGGTTGATNGNNGTTTNCTTGNTCCCNGTAGTCATAAGTAGCCTGATTTTAATGGAAGAATCAGGGCNTGATGATGGTCCTNTTTTTGTAATCCTTTTNCCTATCTATTANNTGTATACCCTTTTTAAGGNAGTTGGGCCCTTGGTGTTTATCGTGACATTGGTTTTTTCNTGTATTGGCGGTTNTTTGGTTTGGCCAGCCCGCCANGGACCGTGGTGGATGAGGATTCCCGCTTATGGTTTGATGGCTCTTGCTGCTTTGCAGTTGGTGGGGTCTAGTGCGTTTTATGTAGGTTATAATTTTACCGGCAATCGGAGTTGGGAAAAATATCGGCAGGCAGAATTGGCCAAGCCAGATAGCTATTATCGTGATTGGCAGGAGGTGCTGGTTCGTAAGGAGGTGCCTGATGATCAAAATTTTGCAATGAACCCCCTATGGGCGCCATTGAACGATCTGGAATCTGATTTTAGCGGTTATGGTGAAATTTCATATTCTCAGGTATCTAGAGAAAAATATAATAAAGTATTAAAAAAAGTTAAATATGCATTTCCGATTCCGATTCACACGCGATCCCTTAAAAAATCTGAGGATATAAACAAAGGATATGTATGCTTAATCACTGATACAATAAATAACCCCATAGACGGTGATTTCCGAAAAAGGCAAGTGCGGCCAATTAATAATCTGTATAATTCCATTTACAATCTAAGACCTCATCAACCGCAGCTTGATAAACGCATTAAGAGCCAACGGGTTTTGGCTGCCTTCGCTAAATATAATAAGAGTTTTGATGAGCTGAGTGAGGCCGCTGGAAGGCCTCATTTCTATTTTAAAACAGGGAGAGAAAAAGGATTGGCAGCAAAGTTGCCGTACTTAGCGACACTGAAAAATCCCTGTAGAATGTTAAGTTACCGTGCGACGCTTCGAATTGCTGTAGGCGATTCCAACGGAGCGCTGGCAGATATCAAAACGATTTTGGCCATCAGTAAGGGCTTAAGTAGTGAGCCATTCTTAATCTCACATCTTGTGTCAATTTCGATCGCTGATTTTGCGTTTCAACCTTTGTTTGAGGGCTTAGTGACAGGGCTTTGGAATGACGCTCAATTAGCTGAATTAGAGCCAACGCTCAATCAGTTTGATTGGTTAAAAGTTTTTCGTGAAGCTGTGATTACCGAATATGCTGCCTTTGATCATGCCAGAGAAATGGTCTTGTCGGGTAGTACCGCTCAGGGAAAGAACTATTATTACGGTGTTTTTTTCCGCTCACGGCTGTTTGAGCCATGTTTCTCTATTCCAGGATGGGTGAGACGCAATCAGCTCAACTATAACCGAGATGCTACCGAACAGGCTCCTTCATTTATAGATTATAAACTAAGGCATGTGCATGCTGACAAAATCAAAACAAATCCACCAAAATTAGGGCTCCATCATATTTTCCACCATCAGGTACATCCTTTAAACAGCTTTCAAAAACCGCTTTCAAAGTATTCATGGATCCAAGTCTATTTTGATTTGGCGCGGGTGGCGGTAGCCTTGGAGCGTTATCGCTTAAAAGAGATGAAGTATCCTGAGCAATTGGCGCCACTTGAGCCTAGATATATAAAGACTGTGCCTCACGATATTATGAGCGGAAAAGCCTTCCAGTATATCAGGGAGCAATCTAGTTATAAATTGTACTCTGTGGCATGGGATCAGAAAGATGGAAAAGGACAACAAGCAAGTCATTACACCAAAGAAGGAGATTGGGTTTGGCCTGCAAAAATTAGTAATCCTAGGGAATGGATAAATGTATCTCCAAAAGTTCCGCCCGCTAGATCGATCGCATGGACAGCAGGGTTAGATTCGAAATCCATTGATCGCTTTTATTTGGGAAAAAATCAATTACTCCTACAGCAGGTTTTCGGGCGGCCTGATAAAACTCAAGGTGAGTGGTGGGGTTACGCCAATATGAACATCACTTCAGGAGGTGGTGAGAAGTATCAGGAGGTGTGG
>PBEJ01000036.1 GCA_002719595.1 Verrucomicrobiales bacterium | reverse complement strand
TGGTGGTCGTCGTCCTGAAACGCATCGCGGACCGGAAAGAGGAAGATGGCCTCAAGGGAGAGGGCCTGAACGCGGTGGCCCACGTGGCCGCTAGTTTTGATTGATCGGGCTATTTATTTTGGCGCGACTCTTGATTTCGTACTTAGCGAGAAGGGAGTCGCGCTTTTTCTTTTTGAGTCGGGAAATTTTTTCGACTTCACTCAGGAACACTTCAATATCCCGGTTAGATTTTTCATATAATGCAAAGAAGGCGGGGACTCGACGATGATATACTGAACGTGCTCCGAGCAGTGCGTTATTAATGGGACGCTTGGCCCAGACTGCTACCTTGCGGTAGCCCGGATCGCTTTCACTCAAGGTGACCAAGTCCATTTTTAATGAGGTGATGACTTTCTTTTTACCTTCGCGTTTTTCCGACTCTGATTTATTTGAGTCATAAAGTTTTTTTAGGTTGTTACGACCAGCAGCCAATAGCTCGCTGAGGGTATGTCTACGGGCACATCGGGCCAGATATAGATCGTGTTGTTCAGTTCCCCGATTGGATTTCAGCCAGCGGGCGACTCCGATTTGTGCTACTGCGGTGGCAAAGCTTTCATTGAAGGTTGTGTCATCGCTTATGAACAAATGATGATGTGCCAGCTCATGAAATATCAGTTCGGCGAAATCAGCCTCAGGATAGTTAATAAAGGTGTTAAGGACTGGATCATTGAACCAACCTAAAGTGGAATAAGCCGGTGCGCCTCCGACAAACACATCCTTTCCTTTCTCCTGTAGTCGGGCTGCATATTTTCTGGCATCCTGTTCAACAAAAAATCCTCTGGAGGTGAATTCACCTACAATTGGGTACCACCATGTTTCGAGTTTAACGCTTAGCTCCGGTGCGGCATACACAACCCATAGAACGTATTTGCGATTGAGGTTCCGGTATTTTAAATAGTTGTTACCGGGGTTCATCTTGAGCTCGTTGCGGGCGAACTCACGAAGTTCCAGTGTCAGCTGAAATTTTCCCTTAAGCTCTTCGGGAAGCTTCGGGTCCTTGATCATTTCGCAGATGCGTTGTTGTCCGAACAAAACCTGAGCCTGTCCCTTGGCGGCTTGAGTGTAATAGCTGATGGTTTGGCAGCCAGTTCCAGTTAAAAGAACAGCGAGCAAAAAAAATACAACCGGCTTCATTATCAGGCCTTATCCTGTTGGCAGTTGTAGCCTAAGAGCAATCTTTGAAAGTTTGCACTCTTGAATAATTACCAACAGTCAGGTAGAAACCTTATCATGGCTGATAAAGAGAATTTAAAAGACNATGGTCCGAACCCGAAACTTGGTTCTAAAAATGAAGCGGCTTCACCTCAAAAGCCAGAGACGCCAAAAAATTTGCAGGTGGCCGCTTTGTTNAACTTTTTCAGGATTTATTTTATTTTCATGGCCGCCTACGTCATTGCTATGATGGTTTTGAAAGGGTCTCAGGGAGTCGAAAGCGGAGGTGGGGCAAAACTCTTGATAGAATTAATTCGGGGTGCGCTTGAAGGCATGGGGTGTGGTTACTTTGTGGCGCTCATTGCGGGGTTGGTTATGGCATCTGGATATAAATCCTTTCCTGTAGTTGATGGAAATTATCAGATTAAATGGTATAACATTCTTATGGGTGGTTTAGGATTGGTCTGGTTTCTATTCCTTACTTTTATTCTTCTGGTGTCATTCCTGTAANATTTTTTCCCAACTGTTACTGAATGGTTAGGGAACATCGTAATGTTTATGTGCCTGAATTTGTGCGCAAAAAGTTGAAGTAACCCGTTGATAATGTAATGATATTTGTGATGCGTTTCTGGATTGGCATTTTCACCCTATTNTTTGTGGGAGGTGATGTTTGCGCTAGAGAAGGCAAGGANACTCTGTCTCTCTTTCAGCAAAATTGCGTTAAATGCCACGGTGAGGATGGGAAGGTTAAGGGTAAGTTGGATTTATTAAAGATCCGCAATGCACAGGATTTGGTCTCTGATCTTGAGCGGCTGCAAACCATTATTGAAGTGCTCGATACGCGCGAGATGCCTCCGGAAAAAGAACCTGAACTTAAGGANGAAGTNCGTAAGGCGGTAATAAAAGAACTTCGTGGGTTACTGNATTCTTCGGTTTCNGACGCGCAGGGNTTTATGCCTGTACCAATCCGACGNATGAACCGGTTGCAATACAATAATGCGGTGCAGGATTTGTTTGGTCTTAAGGTATCTGTATTTCCCTTGCCGGAAAAAATGATGCGCGATCGTAATGGATATTTTGCCAAGGCCCTCAAGAGTAAGGAAAAGAAAATGCCGGAAACGGTCATGATTAGCAGTCGGCCCCTGGGTAAGTCTGGATTGATTGAGCCGCGTCTAGCNGGCGTTGGTCCTTTCCCCAANGATCCTCGTGCTGAGCATGGTTTTGATAACCGTGGCGATCACCTTTCACTTTCACCATTTTTAATGGAGGCTTTTTTCAAGCTGAGTCGGCGTATTGTGCAGAGTCCAAACTTTGATGGNCGGACNGTTGGGATATGGAAAGATTTCTTTGTTTTGCCTGAGGGAACTCAATCCAAGTCGGTGGTGCGTGATCGTTTGCGTGGGTTCATGACCCGGGCATTTCGCCGGCCAGTCCCAGAGGAAGTGTTAAACCGTTACACTCAATACGTTAATCGTCAGCTTGATACAGGAATGGATTTTACCNNTGCGATGAAGGAAGCGGCTTCTGCGGTGTTAGCTTCGCCGCGGTTTTTGTATCTCTATGACCAGTCTACAGCATCTGAGCAAATCAAGCCTTTGGATANTTATGATTTGGCCTCGAGGCTCTCATTTTTTCTTTGGGGTAGTATTCCTGATGAGGAACTCCTGCAATTGGCAAATAAAGGAGAACTTTCTGAGCCACAGGNGTTAAAAGCTCAGGTGAATCGCATGTTGGTTNATCCCAAAGTAAAGCGTTTCTGTGACAGTTTTCCTGCTCAATGGTTGCAGTTGGACCGCATCATCTCATCGGTTCCTGACAAGGAGAAATANCCGAACTTCTATTATGCTGCACCTGATTANCGGACAACCATGGACATGATGATGGAGCCNTTNCTGCTCTTTGAGACGGTCCTGATCGAGAACCGTTCGATTCTTGAATTTATTGATTCAGATTACGCTTACCGGTCCGGCCGTTTGCGTAAATGGTATGGAGATAAGTCAATCGGGAAGATTACGGGGCCGGTGACCCTGCANTTCACACGCCAACCTGTTATCGATCGCCGTCAGGGNGGAGTNATTACCAGTGCCGCAGTGATGACGATGACTTCTGGTCCCGATGAAACCAAGCCCATCACCCGGGGGGCATGGATTGCCGGGGTAATTTTCAATGCGCCACCCGAACCACCTCCGGCCGATGTGCCGCCTTTGAGTGAACCGAAGGACTCAGACAAAAATCTGACCTTACGTGAACGCTTTGCTGAACACCGAGAAAATGCCACCTGTGCCGGTTGCCATGCTAAGCTGGATCCGTTGGGATTTGCTTTGGAGAATTTTGATCCCGTGGGTCAATGGCGTGATAACTACGAAAACGGGCGGAAAGTGGATGCCTCCGGGGTGCTATTCCGTAAACACCAGTTTAAAGGTGTAGTGGAATTTAAGGATGCTATTTTATCTGAGAAAGATCGTTTTACCCGCGCTTTTGCAGGCCATATGCTTTCCTTTGCGCTGGGTCGCGGTCTGGCTCCTACAGACGCTTTGGCCTTGGATCAGATTACTAAAAAAACAGTTGCTTCAGGTTATCAGCTCCAAACGCTTATTCACGAGGTGGTTCAGAGTGCGCCTTTTATTAGCCGACCAANGGTAAAAACAGCCTCGGCAAATACCCACAAACACGGTATAAAGAAAACACCATGACGCATACTTCCAGACGGGCATTTTTGAGGGGTTTTGGCGGCGCTGCCTTGGCTTTGCCTTGGATGGAAAGTCTTGGGTTGGCTGCACCCAATAAGAAACCCGCCCAACGGGCGGCGTTTTTTTATGTTCCCATCGGAGTAGTGCGACGCAGTTTTTTTCCGGGTGAGGAAAATGGGCCGATCCCGAAGTTTACTTCTAACCGGCAGGCACTCGGTAATGGAGCGCGTATGCCNGTAGGTGTTTATCCCCTGAAGTTAACGCCGACCATGCAGCCTTTGGAGAAAGTAAAGGATAAGGTTACCTTGGTTACGGGGTTGGATCGCACTTTTCAGCCGGGTACCGATGTGCACGCTCAGTGTGCCTCTTGTTTTCTAACCAGTGCCAGTGCCTTTACTGTGACTCAATCGCCTTACCCACAGGCGCGCACACTCGACCATATTCTTGCTGAACAATTGGGAAAGGACACGCCTTTTCGCACGCTGGAGTTTAGTAGTAACAGTCACAAGGACAATAAGGAGTCCATTCACTTTGATAATATCTCTTGGTATGGAACCGGCCATGTGGCCCCTTCGTTACGCGATCCGCGCAAAGCTTACCGCCGGCTCTTTGGTACGCGCGAATTGGAGGCTTATCAAAACATCACTGATCTAGTTTTGGAGGATGCGCGGTCACTTAAGGGGCGACTGGGTTATGCAGATCAGCAGAAGTTTAATGAGTACTTTGATTCCGTTCGCACGATTGANCAGCAAGTGGACCGCNTGGAACGAATGAAGAGCGATCTCAAGCGTGTGAAACTTGAGGAGCCGGCTGAAGCCCATTTGCCGCGTGGCGAATACATCCGNNTCATGGGTGATCTGATGGTGGTAGCCCTACAGACTGGGTTGACTAATGTGGCTACTTTTATGATTGGGCCGGAGCGTTGGGATACGCCATACATGTANGAGAGCCTATTTGATAAGCCACGTAGTCACCATGGTATGTCACACAATCAGGGTAAGTTTATTGCGGACTTAGAGAGGGTAGACCGCTTCCACATGGCGCAGTTCGCGTATTTGGTNGAGAAGATGGACAAGATTGAGGAGGCCAATGGAACTTCGCTTTTAGATAACATCATCTTTACCTACGGTTCCGGATTAGGTGATGGAGCTACCCACCAGTACAGTGCCTTGCCTATTGTTGTAGCGGGTTCAGCCGGTGGNAAGATTCTTAATGGCAAACATGTTAACCTGTCAGAAACATCAGGTCCGGTCGCCAAAAAGAATGGAAAATATGTCGATCCAGAGCAAGGGTTGCCGTTAGCTAACCTGTGGCTTACTCAAATGCAGGCTTTAGGCTTAAAGGCTGACCGTTATGCCGATAGTACCAGCGTGGTGAAGCAACTGCTTGTTTAACGGTGTAGAAGAGAATCGACTCTANACAATTTTACTTNCGTTTTTTATCGNTATCCTGAANGTCAGCCATATAGAGGAAATGAGAAGGGCTCTTGGCACCCGAGTGTGCTTTAGCACGAACTGCTTCTACCTTTAGTTCGGCTCGACTCAAACGCTTCTCAAATCCTTGGTCCGGCCCAGCCGACCAAACTACTAGTCGTCCATCATGCTTCAATGCCTGGCAGATGGACCGGATACCGTTTTTTGAGTAAAGGGANGCATTGGTATCANNCACCATGGCATTAGGTCCATTATCTACGTCCAGCATGATTGCGTCGTAGGTATGGGGCTCGGNTTCCTGAATCAGACGAGTCACGTCCACTGGTCGAATCTTCACTTGTGGATGATCGAGGAGCGACCCATTTAGGCTTTTTAGGTAGGTGCGGTTCCACTCAATCACTTCCGGGATCAGTTCGGCCACCTCAATGATGGTNCTGTCTTGAACTGATTCCAGTACCCCTTTGAGCGTAAACCCAAGNCCNAGCCCTCCAATCAAAACACGTNCACTCGTCTCATTTTTTAATCGTGCGACACCCAAGCTGCCAAGCAGGAGCTCTGAAGCATTAGCGCGCGAATGCATCAGCTCCTTGCCATCCAGAGAGATCGAATAGGAGCCATCGTGTTGGGAGAGAGATAATATCCCGCCTGTGAATGTTGATTCAGCCAGTTTAAGACGGGGCTTCATGGGAGGATAACTTTGTAATTGAAAATCAGCACTGCTAAGCCTGCTTAAGGTGGGGGGGGTGATAGTGGTTTGGTGCCGGGGTCAAAACCCCGCTTGACCCAGATCTTTGGCCGCTTCGCACGCCTGACAGCTGCCGTAAAACGACCAGTCTAGGTAAAAACCATCCTTCGCCCTCTTGTGGTTGCTGAGTAGTTCGGAACCTTCCTGCGCATACTTTATAAAGTTTTTTTTCATCGCGGTTTTTTCCTCAGGGGTTTTGCGCGTTTCCTTGATACGGTGCATGATCCAGGGGCGGATCATTGCGCCCATGGTATAGATACGGGTGCGGGCATCATTACTGCTTAATTTAGTAACCAAGGCAAGGTCGGCTCCTTTACCGAAAGTTGATGATCCTTTGGTCTGCATGAAGGCTGGTCGGTTTCGGTAAGTCCGGAACGCCTCGTAGGTTGCGTGGCAGAGTTTACAGCGGAAGACAAAGTGTGTTTTTACCTTGTCGCCTTTTTTTGCGATTTTCTCGCCAATGATTGCATCGACAATTTCATTTTGAACGCCATCACGATAAAGGCCCTCGAGTACGGCGAAAAATACGAACTGGCACATTTCTTCCTTCTGCCATTCAACGTTTCCTGAAGTGGATACAGGTTTGAGTTTGTCCTGCGCTTGAAGGGGCAGGCACACTCCCAAAGCCAATAAAGTTATTATTGCTGTTTTCATGCCCGCTATTCTACTTCTTTTACCCATCCCTGCTCAAGGACTTCCACTGACTCTTTCCGGTGCTTTTGATGGGTTTGATTTAGGTCGATGATGAGAGAACAATAATTATTATTAGCCTCAGGTGGCTCGGTTAAAAAACTTTTTCCATATTAATCCGAAAGCAATAAGTCCCAGGCCAGTAATCATCACCCTCCAATCGACAAATAATGCCAACGACAGGCAAGCGATGAAACCTACATAGGAAATCCACACGGGATATAGCCGCTCTTCATCCTTCAATCGAATTGCGCAGAGGTTGGTAATTGCGTAGTACACTAGCACCGTGAAAGCGCTGAAGCTCCAAGTAAGTTTTATATCACCCAGGCAAACTAATCCTGTAATTAGTACACCCACGGTGATCGTTGCCAACGCGGGTACCTTGGTAGATTCATTGATGCGTGTGGTGGCTTTCGGTAAATCTCCGCGACGTCCCATTGCCAGCACTACCCGCGAGAGTCCTAGTATAAGGTTTAGCAGTACGCTCACCATCGCAATGGCCGCGCCACTGGTTACTATCTGGTCTAGTAAAGACCCGCCAAAACCGTTAGCTAGTTTGCCAAGCTGTTTTGCTTGGGCCAAGCCCACCGCCGCAACGGTAAGATACAATATCAAGCTGATGATTAGCGTGATTATTACTGCCCGTGGGATGGTTCGACGCGGTTCCTGTACTTCCTCGCCCAGCGTTGCTACACGACCGTAACCAGTGTAGGCAACAAACATTAACGCGGTTGCTTGAAGGAGGTCCGGAAATCTTTTTGGATCAAAGAGTGGTTGGAGTCGGTCCGAATGTTCGAACAAAGCTGGTGTGCTTTTTATCACGAATGCACTGATTGTCATGAGTACCAGTGTGACCATGGCAATGTTAACGGCATTGCTTCGTTGGAGGCCTGTTATTGTTAGGAGAGTGACGGCAACAACGAGGGTAATAGCCACCGGCAAGGTGCCTTCCGGGTAAATATACCAGGCAAAGCCTAGTGCCGCGGTGGCGGCAGAGGCAGATTTGGCAGAGAGGAACATCCAGCCGGAGGTAAAACCAAGTGTTGGATTTAGCCAACGATGTCCATATTCGTAAGTACCTCCACTGATGGGATGGTTAGCGGCAAGTTGGGCACTACTGAGGCCGTTACACATGGCTACTAGTCCGGCTAAAGTAATTGCAGGTATCACCATAGGTCCTGCGATATCAACGCCAATGCCGAGACTCACAAACAGGCCTGTGCCGATAATTGAGCCCAACCCTAACATCACCGCACTGGGTAAGCCGATGACGCGTTGGAGTTTTGGTTCCGAACTATCTATGGACATCTTACTTCATTGCCCGAGTTCGTGCGCGCCAGGCAGTCCATTCGGCAGCGAGTATTTCGACTTTATCCGGATACTTGGTGGCTAAATTCTTTAACTCCACTTGATCTTCATCGATCTTATAGAGTTCCCAATTTGCTTTTCGGCGTCCGGCACGCACGAGTTTCCAGCCGTTCTTGCGGATGGCTGCGCCTTGCGAATGGTCCCAGTAGAGCACTGGGTGTGGTTTGCGTTGCTTGCCTTGGAATATAGGAGCAAGTGATCGTCCGTTTTGTGAATAGGTTTTTTCTCCATTCAATTGGGGCAATGCTTTGACACCTGCGAGCTCAAGGCAGGTGGGCATAATGTCAAACACATGTCCTACTTCTCTGATAATGCTTCCGGGTTTAGTTTTTAGGCCTGCAGGCCAATGGACAATTAAGGGAGTTCGAATGCCTCCTTCGTGGCAGAACTGTTTATATAAACGAAAGGGAGTGTTGCTGGCATTTGCCCAGCCATAGCCGTAACTCTGGTATGTGTTTTCAGGGCCGGGCATTAATCCATTGATATTACCTGCTTTTACCGGTTTTCCTCCCCGTGTCTTTTCAGGTAGGTAGGGGCCTGTGCGGGTCGTGGTATACTCGACATGACATCCTCCGTTATCGATTAAGAACATGATAACGGTATTATCATATCTACCGGAATTTTTTAGAGAATTAATAATACGGCCAATGCCTTGGTCCATTCGATCAATCTGCGCAGCATAGACCTCCATGCGGCGTTGTTGCCATTCAGGGGATTTGGCGTCTTCCCATCGTGGCACTAGAGGGTTACGTGGACTTAGTTGCATGTCTGTTGAAATAATTCCCAGCTGCAACATTCGTTGATAACGTTCATTACGGAGCACGTCCCAGCCCTTGGCATAGCGCCCCTGATATTTATCGATATCCTCCTTTAATGCATGCAACGGCCAGTGCGGTGAAGTATAGGCGACGTACATCAGTAGCGGTTTATTTTTTGGTGAGAGAGCGATCATTTCTGCGGCGTTTTTACTGATGGCGTCAGTATAGTAGTAGCCCGGTTTTTCGAAATCTTTCGAGGCATCCTCATTATTTCGTTTTAGTGAAGCCGGAGCAAAAAAGCTGCAAGCGCCATAGATGGTTCCATAAAACTCTTCGAACCCACGTTGGCAGGGCCACTGATTTTTATCTTCAATTTCCGCCAAGTGCCATTTCCCGGACATGCGGGTTGTGTAACCGTTAGCAACAAGGGTTTCAGCTAGGGTTGCGCAGCGTGGATTAATCCCTTTTTTGCGAAATGAAATCGTGTGATAGATACCTGTTAATAGAGCCGCCCGTGTGACGGTACACATGTTGTTGTTGTATAAGTGTGTAAATCGAAGGCCGTTTTGAGCTAATTGATCCAAATGAGGCGTGGCGATTTCACCGCCGTAACAGCCAAGGTCTGACAACCCCATATCATCGGCCATGATAATAACAAAATTAGGTCGATCTCCCTTTCCTAAACAAGAAATGGATGCCAGGACTAAAATAGCAAATAGGACCTTGTGCATGGGCAAAGAGTTGCTGAATTGATTTACTAAATCAAGCTGCCGGGAGGAGTTGTTATCTTGTGTCATAGTGTGGAGTTGACGTTTTGTGTCATAAAGATAAGCTCGTATGAGGATGAAACATTACTTCTACTTATTGGTTATCGTTGGAGTTTGGGTTAGCTCACTTGCTGTAAATGCAGATGAAGCTCTCAAGGGATTGCTTCCCGTGTTTGGTAAACCACTTAAAGCGGCAAAATTACCGAAAGATGGTTTGGCACGCGCGCAGGTTGAATTGGGTAGAATACTCTATCACGAGAAGCGGCTGAGTCGGGACAATTCCATATCATGCAATTCCTGCCATGATACGGTAGGTTTTGGAGTTGATGGTGAAAAGTTTTCAGTAGGATTTCAAAACCATTTAACAGGTCGTAATTCGCCCACCAGTATGAATGCCTTTATGCACATAGCGCAGTTTTGGGATGGGCGTGCGCCTACGGTAGAAGAGCAGGCCAAAGGGCCAATTCTAGCTGGTGGTGAAATGGCTATGCCCTCAGCAGAGGCAGTGGTGCAAAAGTTAGGCAAGATTGATGGTTATGAAGAGTTATTTAAAAAGGCTTTTCCAAAAAGTAATCCTGCTATCACCTACGATAATGTGGGTAAAGCGATTGGAGCTTATGAACGGCTTTTTGTCACCCCGGGTCGTTTTGATAAACTGTTGGCTGGTAAGGCAGAAGCCTTAAAGGAGAAAGAGATTAATGGCCTCAAGAAGTTTGTAACCGTTGGTTGTGTTTCCTGTCACACAGGAAACTTATTAGGAGGGAATACTTACCAAAAACTTGGAGTGCAAAAACCATGGCCAAATCAGAAGGATCAAGGGCGCTTTGATCTGACAAAAAAAGAGGCCGACAAGATGTTTTTTAAAGTGCCCAGTTTAAGAAATATCGCCAAGACCGGTCCCTATTTTCACGATGGGTCTTCGGATAAGCTCGATGACGCAGTGATGAGGATGGCGCGTCATCAGCTAGGCAAAGAACTCTCCAAGGAGGACCAGGAAGATATCGTGGCATTTCTCAAGTCGCTTACGGGTAGATTGCCAAAGGTCGTAGCCGCACCACCCAAATCATTTCCCGGGCAATAAAATTTTATGCTATTGAGCCCGTTTGCCTGTTGGCAAGCGGGCTCTTTTCTTTTAAGAAGGTTCTATGCAGTTCACCTTGCGAATCATTATTATATTTCTTTGCGTCCTCTGTGGCTTAAATGAAGCACAGGCAAAAAAGCCCAACATCATTCTCGTTATCACCGATGATCAAGGTTACGGGCCAATTGGCAGGCATGGGCATCCTTGGATCAGGACACCTAATCTCGATAAACTTTACGACACGAGCACGCGGTTCACTCGTTTTATGGTTAGTCCTACCTGTGCACCCACCCGTGCCGCATTGATGACCGGCCGTCACCCGATGAAAAATGGAGTGACTCACACTATCCTTGAGCGTGAACGCATGACACTTAAGGCAACGATCCTTCCGCAGGTCCTTAAGCAAGGAGGTTATACCAGTGGTATTTTTGGTAAATGGCATTTGGGCGATGAGGAGCCTTATCAACCGCACACCCGTGGCTTTGATGAAGCATTTATTCATGGTGCCGGTGGGATTGGTCAGGCTTATAAATGCAGTTGTGCTGATGCCCCGGGGAACAAGTATTTCGATCCGGTTATTCGCCACAATGGTTCTTTCGTAAAAACCAAAGGTTATTGTACCGACCTTTTTTTTACTGCCGCCCTCGGATGGATTAAGGCGAAGAAGGATGGGGATCAGCCGTTCTTTGCCTACATTACCACCAATGCACCTCATGCTCCATTTATTGCCCCCTCCAAGAATACCAAACGTTTTACCGACCTAGGTTTTGCCGCCAAGCCGGCCGGCTTCTACGGCATGATCGAAAACATTGATGAAAATATGGGGCGTTTGATGGATAAGTTGCATGAATGGAATTTGAATGAGGATACCATTTTGATTTTTATGAGCGACAACGGCATGACACCTGCAGGTTCGCGGCCCGGTCAACAGATAGCCGAGGGCTACCCATTTTTTAACGCCAGCATGAAAGGAATGAAGGGTAGTGCTGATGAAGGCGGAGTGCGCGTACCTTTCCTCGTACGTTGGGATGGACAATGGAAGGCAGGGCGTAATATTGAAACTGTTAGTGCTCACATTGACGTGCTGCCCACCTTTGCAGCGATTGCGGGGGTCAATAAATTGCCGGAAAATCAAGTTGAGGGTCGTAGCTTTCTGCCGTTACTTACTGGTGAAAAGGAAGTACTACCTGATAATCGTTACCTTTTTACACACAAAGGCCGATGGAAGACTGGTGCTGAACCCAACGAATACCAGTGGAAAAATTTTGCTGTTCGAAATCAGCGGTACCGTTTTGTTGGTGGGGGAACAGCAATCAGTGTTTCTGAGCGTCAACGCAAAGAGGGAATTTCACCTAAGGACGCACTCTTCGATATGGTCAAGGATCCCGCGCAGACAACCAATATTATCGAACAAAAGACCGAAGTGGCTGCAAAAATGCGTGCAGCTTATGCAAAATTCTGGAGGGAGGCTCGTCCGTTGATGGTCAACGAAGATGTTCCAATGTCACCTACTCGTCCGTACCATGTTTGGTATGAAAAGCAGATGAAAGCGGGTGGTATACCTCAATGGAAGGAGCCTGAGCTTTAATTTAAAGGTGCTAGCCGGCAATACTAAGGTCACATACTATGAGCTTTCGCGTGCGATCCCTATTAATTTGCGCTGTTTCATTCATTTCTGCCAGCGGGACTCTTAAGGCGGATCGGCCGAATATCCTTTTTGCCATTGCTGACGATTGGGGTTTCGGGCATGCCGGTGCTTATGGCTGCAAATGGGTTAATACTCCGGCTTTTGATCGGATAGCAAAGGAAGGAATTCTCTTTACCCGGGCTTACACGCCCAATGCTAAGTGTGCGCCTTCACGCGCTATTATTCTTACCGGACGTTACTCATGGCAGCTGGAGTCCGCGGCCAATCATCAGAACGTGTTCCCCGCTAAATTCGGGAGTTTTGTTGAGGTCTTGGCAGCAAGTGGATACACGACGGGTTACACCGGTAAGGGTTGGGGTCCCGGCATTGCCAACGACGTGAATGGTAAGAGACGAAACATTACCGGTAAAGTTTGGTCTACCAAGAAGTTAAAACCGCCGGCTCGGGCGATTTCTAATAATGATTACTCTGGCAACTTTGCCGACTTTCTCGCCGCAACTCCGAAAGACGAGCCATGGTGTTTTTGGTATGGAACCAGTGAGCCGCACCGGGGATATGAAAAGGGTGTTGGCCAGCGTATGGGTAAGAAATTGAGTGACATCGATCACGTGCCCATTTTTTGGCCGGACAACGCTGAGACGCGCGGTGACATGCTCGATTATTCTGTTGAAGTAGAACATTACGACACGCATTTAGGGAGCATAATTACACATCTGGAAAAGGCCGGTCAGCTGGATAATACACTGATTGTGGCCACCAGCGATCACGGTATGCCATTTCCTCGCTGCAAAGGTCAGGCGTATGATTATTCCAACCACATCCCGCTAGCNATCCGTTGGCCCAAGGGCATCAAGGGACGNAANCGCACGGTTAANGATTTTGTGAGCTTCATAGACCTTGCTCCGACTTTTCTTGAGGCAGCAGGGGTAAAGCAGATTGCGCCAATCATGCAGCCAGTGAGTGGCCGCAGTTTATTTGATATTTTTGCTTCACCCAAATCCGGTCAGGTGATTGCCTCGCGCGATTACGTTCTGCTCGGCAAGGAGCGGCATGATGTCGGTCGTCCAAATAATGGTGGCTATCCTATTCGCGGTATTCGCAAAGGAGATCATCTTTACCTGCACAATTTTGAGACTGACCGGTGGCCAGCCGGTAATCCAGAAACTGGTTACCTTAATTGCGACGCTAGTCCCATCAAGACGCTGTTGCTCAACCAGCGCCGCGGAGGTGACTANAAGTATTGGCGGCTCAACTTTGGTAAACGTCCCNCTGAGGAATTATTCNACGTTAAGGCGAGTCGCGATTGCGTTAAGGATTTGGCCCAAAACAAGTCGCAGGCCAATATCAAGACTGCCCTAAAGACGCAGCTCTTTAGGGAGTTAAAAGAGCAGGGTGACCCGCGCATGTTCGGTCGCGGTGATGTCTTCGATCAATACGGATTTGCCAGTGAGATGTGGAAAAACTTTTATGAGAAACATCAACGTGGTCAGAAGATTCGCACCGGTTGGGTGTTGCCTAGTGATTACGAAAAGGAAAAACTCGATTAATCCCCTAATGAAACACCCTGTCATTATTCTTTTGTGTTCCATTGCTTTGGCTTCATTTCTGATTGCTCAACCGAACAAGCCCTTGCCTAAGGCAGAGCTATTGAAGCTGACCGGAAAGTTTAAAGAGGGCTCGCCTAGTAAGGATATCCGTATTCTATGGCTTTATGGACCGGAGGATCATAAGGGAGGAGAACACGACTATATACGAATTAAAGAATTATTTGTGCCCTTACTGAAAAAGATTCCCCGCGTTTCTGTGGACGAAGCTTATCAGTTTCCTTCCCAAGCCCAATTCGACAAGGCGGATCTGTTAATTCAGTATCTTCATCAACCGCCAATTACGGACAAACAGTTCGCCAGTTATCAGAAGTTCGTCAATGACGGCGGTCGGGTGGTTTCTATTCACGAGTCATGTATCATTCGACCGATTGACCGGGCGCATAAGTTAGCCAGTTGCATTGGTTGCTCTTGGAAGGGAAACAAAGACTCTTCTTGGGGTAAGTTCAGTCGAAACGAACCGCTTTTCCTCAATACTCGGCACCCGGTCTTTGCNGGCTTGCCCAACAGTATGAGGTTCAATGACGAATCGTATTGGAACATGATCCAGCGTGACGGTGTTGAGGTTGTCGGGGCCGTCGGTACTCCAGCCAACACGGATTCTCAATCATTCGCCGAGGTGCTTAATTCAAAAGGAGCCCGAGGGCAGGCNTTTTGGACCTATACTTCCGGAAAAGGTCGCGTTTTTGGTACGACTACCGGACATTTCACTTATACCTATCACGATCCTCTTTACCGTTTGTTATTAGTGAGGGGTATCGCCTGGGTCTTGGAAGAAAAGCCTGAACCGTTCATGTCGATCGTCTTTGCCGGAATCACTGACGCCAAGGGAATGGTAGGTACGAAAGATACGATGATGAATTACAAGAATCGTAAGAAATAACTTCATCAATAAGTATCACGACACTACCGGAAAAGTTGACGGGAATTTTTATGTTCGGAAATTCATGTAAAGCTCCTGTTTTTAAATAGAGTGGGCTTTTTCAAACACTTCAATTAACACGTCATTGCCAGCTTCCGGCAGGCAAGGTACCCTCAGGGGCATGAGCTCCCAGTTTCGTGCCATTTTTTTTCTTTTTGCGATCAGTGTTTTTTTGAATACGCAAGCTGCCAAGCAAACAAATTTTCTATTCTTTCTCGTTGATGACATGGGCTGGGCGGATATTGGGGCCAACGGCAGCAAGTTTCACGAGACTCCCCATATCGATGGGCTTGCGGCCAGTGGTATGCGTTTTACTCAGGGGTACGCCGCCTGCCCGGTGTGTAGCCCCACACGAGCAAGTATCATGACGGGCCGCCATCCTGTACGTGTGGACATCACTGACTGGATTCCCGGCCAGAGTAATCGTGCCGCGAACAAGTTGCTCCATCCTCAAGATCGCGACAATCTCGCGCATGAGGAGGTGACGATTGCTGAGGAGTTAAAGCAGCATGGTTATCAGACGTTTTTTGCTGGTAAATGGCATCTTGGGAGTGAGGGGCATTGGCCAACCGATCAGGGTTTTGATATAAACATTGGTGGACACCACCGGGGCTCCCCTCCGGGTGGGTATTATGCACCCTGGACGAACCCTGCGCTTAAGTCAAAAAATTCAGGGGAGTATCTCACGGAGCGCTTGACGGAGGAGTCAGTAAAATTTCTGGAGGACCGAGATACCGGTAAACCGTTTCTACTATACCTCTCCTACTACAACATCCATACGCCAATACAGCCTTATAAAAAGCGCATTGAACATTACAGTGCCAAAGCAGCGAAGCAATTTAAAGGCAAAACCCCCACGCAAAAAGAGCACGAAGGTAATAGTAGAATGCGGCAGGATAACGCTGCCTTGGCCTCAATGGTTGCTGCAGTCGATGATAGCGTGGGTGTGTTACTCAGTAAGTTAAAGGAATTAAAACTCGACCAAAACACTGTTGTTATTTTCTTTAGCGACAACGGTGGGCTTTCCACTTTGCAGGGTAATCGGATTGGTCCCGGTTGCAATCTGCCGCTACGCGCCAGTAAAGGTTGGTTGTACGAAGGCGGTGTGCGCGAGCCTACTCTCATTCGTGCCCCCGGAATTACCCAGCCAGGCAGTGTGTCGCATAAGCCAATGATAAGCATGGATTTTTTTCCTACCATGTTGGAACTGGCTGGGTTGCCTTCCAGACCCAAGCTTCATGCCGATGGCCAAAGCCTTGTGTCTCAGCTCAAGGGAAATAATTCAGGAGAGCGCACATTGTATTGGCATTATCCACATTATCACGGTTCGGCCTGGAAACCCGGTGCCTCCATTCGTGAGGGCGACTGGAAGCTGATTGAATTTTATCACTATGACAAATTTGAACTCTATAATCTCGCTACCGACATCGGCGAACAGAAAAACCTAGCTGCGACTAATCCGAAAAAGGCTGCTGAGCTGCGTGCCAAGCTTGCCTTGTGGCAGAAAAAAATGGGGGCCAAGATGCCTGTCGCCAATCCGGAATACAATCCTAACGCTAAACCCAAGCCCAGGAAGCCGAATAAGAAAAAATGAACATCCATCATCTTGAACTTTTTTATTACGTCGCCAAGCACAAAGGTATCGCCGGTGCGGTGCGCAACATGCCTTACGGGATTCAACAGCCCGCAGTAAGTGCGCAGGTAATTCAACTGGAGAATGATCTGGGTATAACGCTTTTCCAGCGGCGACCGTTTGAATTGACACCTGCTGGAAAAGAACTCTACGCCTTTACCCAGCCATTCTTTGAAAACTTAGATGCGATTAGTCAGAAGATACGTGGAGGGGTTGCGCAAACCATTCGCATTGCTGCTTCAACAACGGTTTTCCGTGATCATCTACCTGATATACTAAGTGCTGCGCGCAAAGAGTACCAAAGTCTGCATCCCTCTTTGCGGGTGGGGATTCAGCCGGAGATTGAAAAGTGGTTATTGGAAAACGAGGTGGATCTTGGAGTGACTGTTTTAAGTTCAAAACCACCCTCGGAACTTAAGTCTGAAAAACTTCTCGAATTACCAATGGTTTTGATGGTGCCGACACGATTAAAAGCCAAGACCGTTGAAGAGATTTTGGGTCAAGACCGGATTGCCCAAACCCTTATCAGTCTTCCGCAAAATGAAGGAATTACACGTGCCTTTCAAAGTGAATTATCTGCACGAAAAATCGATTGGCCGTTAGGTATCGAGCTTAATTCAGTGGATTTGATTAGCACCTATGCAGCCAGTGGATTCGGCATTGGTTTAAGTTTGGCTTTACCTGGTAAAAAAGCCCCCAAAGGCATCCGGGTGTTACCATTGAAAGATTTTCCTGGGGTGCCCATAGGGGCTTTATGGCGAGGTCAACTTTCACCAGTTGGCCAACGCATAGTGGATCTCCTTAAGGAGTATGCGACGACCCTTTGAATGACTGATAAAGATAAGCCTTCGATCGCCTTTTTAGGAACCGGACTTATGGGGTTACCGATGTGTCGGTGCCTCTTGAAGGGGGGCTTCGAGTTGATCGTATGGAACCGTTCGATTGAAAAAACTGAAGGGTTAAGGAATGAAGGGGCTAATCGGGCCGTTTCACCAGCTGAGGCTGTGAAGGAGGTTGACGTGATAATTACCATGCTCTCTGATGGGACAGCTGTGGAGGAAGTGTTGTTTGAAGGAGGTATGGCAGAAGGTGTTAGGGAAGGGGTAACACACATTGACATGAGTTCCATTGGGGCTGATGAAGCGATAGACCACGCGAAACGTCATGTTAAGGGTGGTGTTCATTACCTTGACGCACCGGTCAGTGGAGGTACCAAGGGCGCGGCGGCTGGAGAATTGGCCATCATGGTCGGGGGTGACTCTGAAACCTTTTCGAAAATGATTCCGGTTTTTAATGCCATGGGCCACGCCACGCACGTGGGGCCCAACGGTTGTGGTCAGCTTGCCAAACTTGCCAATCAGGTGATCGTAGCGATCACCATTGGTGCGGTCAGTGAAGCGTTTATCTTGGCGGGGGGTGGTGGAGCGGATCGTTCGCAGGTGCGTGAAGCATTACAGGGAGGGTTTGCTTCCAGTCGAATCCTCACCGAGCATGGTAAGCGTATGGTGGACCGGAATTTCGAGCCGGGCGGGCCTTCAAAATTTCAACTCAAGGATTTAAAGAACGCGCTTACTGCCGCAGAGCGGTTGGGGCTCGACCTCCCCATCACCCAGCTTCTCCACAATCTATTCGAGGCAATGGTGAAGAGTGGGAAAGGAGAGATGGATCACAGCGGTTTACTGACTCATCTGGAACAGATCAATGACCCCCAGGGCCGATGAAGGTTGTTGTTACAGGGGGTGGTGGATTTCTCGGGTCGCAACTGGCAGAAGCTTTGTTGGCTCGCGGTGAATTGACCGGGGGCTCAGGTGAACCAGAGCCGATTGAAGAACTGGTTTTGCTGGATAGGTGTTTTAAAAAGCAGCCGGAGGATTCACGCGTGCGCCAGCTTGAAGGGGATATAAGTGATTCTGCAGTGATTAGCGAAGCCGTTGAGACTTCGGAAAACTTCTCTATATTTCATCTGGCCTCGATGGTAAGTGGAGAATGTGAAGAACAATATGATGATGCGTTAAAGGTTAATCTCAACGGGGGGCAAAATATTTTTGATGTGGCGCGGCAGGCGGTTGGGCGGCCACGGGTTATTTTTGCTGGCAGCATCGCAAGTTTTGGAGGAGCGGATATGCCTGCATCTGTTAGTGATCACACTAAGCATACTCCCCGGACCACCTACGGGATGACCAAGGCGATGTGTGAACTGCTATTGAATGATCATGTCCGGAAGGGCCATTTTGATGGACGAACAGCGCGGCTACCAACGGTGATTATTCGCCCCGGTAAACCCAATGCGGCGGCTTCCAGCTGGGCAAGTGGTATGTTCAGGGAACCGCTCAAAGGAGAAGTTTGCAGACTTCCCGTGCGCCGGAGCCAGCCTCATCCCATGACCGGTTTTAATACAGTAGTTGAATCTTTCATTTTTCTGCATGAGTTACCTGAGGGTAAGCTGGGTGATGACCGGGGGTTCTGTTTGCCAGCGCATCAAGTGACGCCTGAAAAGGCTGAGTTGGTTCTAACTGAAATAGCCTCAAAACATGGTTTAGCCCTAGGGCCAATTGAGGATGCTTTTGATGAGCGGATTCAGGGAATTGTGGATACTTGGCCTACCGAAGTGAATGCCTCTCGTTCGGTATCGCTGGGTCTTCCCAAGCCGCCGCCTCTTGAAGAAATAATCGGTCAATATCTTGAGGCATTTGGATCTGATTGAAAAACCGTTGCCGCCGCGTGTTCTTTCGCGCAACCTCTTGCGACTCAATTTTTTATGCGACACAAGCCGATTAAATCAAAGCTCTTCGCCCAAAACCGAAAACGCATCGCTGAATTGATGGCTCCCAAGGCTTTGGCAGTGATCAATGCCAACGATGTCCTTCCGACTAACGCCGATGGTACTCTTCCCATGCAACCTAACGCGGACCTGTTTTTTTTGACGGGTATTGAACAGGAGGAGAGTATNCTAGTCCTGTTTCCCGATGCTGCTGATGAAAAACATCGTGAGATTTTGTTTGTGCGCCAACCCAATGAGCAGCTTCAAATCTGGGAGGGGTATAAGCATACCAAGGCTGATGCACGAAAGATTTCAGGGGTTAAGAATGTGAAGTGGCTTTCGGAATTTCCGGTGTTGTTCCGTTCGTTGATGTGCGAGGCAGAGAGTGCGTATTTAAATAGCAACGAATATAAGCGGGCCAATGTGGAAGTGCAGACCCGTGATATGCGGTTCATCGGCCAATGTCAGTCAGATTTTCCACTTCACCAGTACCGACGACTAGCTCCGCTACTGCATGAGTTGCGTGTCGTGAAAACCGATCTGGAAATTGAACTGCTTAAAGAAGCAGTAGACATCACTGCCAAAGGGTTTAGGCGAACGCTGCGATTTGTGAAGCCGGGAGTGATTGAGTACGAAGTGGAAGCGGAACTGGCCAGAGAATTTATTAAGCGTCGTGGTAAGTTTGCCTATACACCGATCATTGCTGCCGGAAAAAACAACTGTGTCCTGCATTATTTGCAGAATGATCAGGAGTGTAAGAAGGGGCAATTGCTGCTTATGGATGTGGCTTCTAGTTATGCCAACTATAATGCTGATCTGACACGGACAATTCCCGTGAGCGGCAAGTTTTCACGCCGACAAAAGAAAGTTTATAACGCCGTATTGAGGGTTTTAAGAGCAAGCATTGAGGGGGCTACTGTTGGTAAACTTCACAAAGACTGGACTAAAGAAGCGCAGGATCACATGAACGAGGAGTTGCTTAAGCTGGGATTGTTAAAGAAGAGTCAGATTAAAAAACAGGATCCGGACAACCCGGCTTGCCGGAAATATTTTATGCATGGCCTTGGGCATCCATTAGGTTTGGATGTTCATGATGTTGGAGATAATAATAAACCCTTTGCCTCGGGCACCGTGCTTACCGTGGAACCAGGTATTTATCTACCAGACGAGGGGTTCGGGGTGAGGTTGGAAGATGATATCGTAGTCACCGAAGAGGGTCCGATAAATTTGATGGAGAAAATACCCATTGAAACAGATGAGATTGAGTCAATAATGGGTCGATAGGTGAGATGAAACATATTCGACTTATCGTGGTCATTTTATGTGGTAATCTTTGGTTGGCCTGTGAAGACCCCCCGGTGGTTCCCTATTCACAGCCGAAGCCTGAAGTCATGGAGGTTCTTGAGATTACTGCTTCCAATTTCACGCTACAGGATTTTGATTCAAATAATACCGATCATCAACGTATTCGTCAGGCGATCTGCCAGGAATTGAAGATTAGGGATGATGAGTTAACTCAGGTGCATTTGGCCAAAGTAGAACGTTTGGATCTTTTTGGTCAGGAAATTGAGAAGATAGATCCAGTGCAAGCCCTGATTGGTTTGAAGCGCCTCAACATCCACGGCAATAAGGTGGTGGATTTGTCTCCGTTACAGGGTCTTTTGGCCCTTGAAGTACTGGAGGCTAGTGAGAATCGGATCAGCGATATTTCAGCTTTATCTAAACTCCATCAAATGAGAGTGTTGCACCTCAAGAAAAATGCCATAAGAGACATTGGTCCTCTTGTAAAATTAACCCGCCTGATTTCACTGGATTTAGAAGGCAACCAGATTGAGGAAATTGAAGCCATCAGTGGTACGAATAACCTCAACTGGTTGGCACTGGGTTTTAACCGAATTAAGTCTATTAAGGCTCTCTCAGGTTTGAACCGCCTTCGCCATCTCTATCTTGAAAGTAACCGGCTTACCGGTGGGCAGCTTGCCCCGTTAATTGGGTTAAAGCACTTAAGGTCTTTATCGTTACGAGGTAACCAGGTAGGTGATATTAATGCCCTTTCATCCATGAAGCAGATGAACTGGCTTGAGTTGAATGATAATCGCATCTCCAGTGTCGGGCCTTTGGCAGATATGGAGGTTTTGGAGTTACTGTACATAGAAAATAATCGTGTCACCGAGTTGGCATCTTTGACAAAACTTACGGCACTTAAAGAATTGCGAGGACAGGGTAATAATATTCCTAATGAGCAATCTACACTACTCATCAAAGCTCTGCCCAATTGCCGGATCAAGGCGGGGGTATTCAGCACCATCCCCATGCGCCGAAGATCAACCAACCCAAAAGACAAATGACCATGGTTGATTCACCAAAAAAACGTGACACCGGTTTACAACTCGCCTACTTGCTTTTGCCGCTTTCGATTATCCTTTATGTGGCTAGCCTCACCATGAATGTAGCGCGCGTGGAAGGGCATGTCATTGTCAATAACGAGGGAATCAATGAAATGCTCAAGGAAAAGGCGGCCAGTGAGATTCCCTTGGAGCGGGCCAGTGATGAAATTAGCGGACTTATTCGTGATTATGTATGGGACCTTAAAAGGCAGGCCTCAAGCGAAGGCGGATTGGCTGCCGCTGCTGCTAATCAAATCAGTGTTGGTGAAATCTCGCGTACGGTAAATAAGGAAGTAAAGGCCCGTGGCCAGCCTTTGATAGAATCCATGATGCCCAGTTTGAATATCGAAATACCCAGCCCACCTCCGGAGGTTCAGGAAATCAAACTCCTTGAAACCATCAAGGATCTTTTTCTGGGCACCGAAACATCCGACCCTGATGTTTTCCTGGCAATTTGTATTTTGCTCTTCACCATATTTTTCCCGATCTCCAAATATATTGCTTTGGGGTTGGTTATGGTTCCGGGTGAGCGGGATAAAACCCGGGTTTTGGACTGGCTTAAGAACTGGGGACAGTGGTCAATGGGTGATGTGTTCGTGGTGGCCTTCATGGTTACTTTTCTCAAGATCAACACCACTGTGTTCAACACCTCCTCTTTGGCTGAAATTAAGGTGAATGTTACGGTTCTAAATGGCATGTATGTTTTCGGTGGTGCCATTATCCTGAGCATGATCGCTTCGATGCTTTTAACCCGTCACGTGCGTGACAAAAGTAAGAGCACAGAAGCCAACTAATTAATCATTAATACTAAAGACCGGATCCTTATGATCATGCTGCGAGATGAATTGTCCGGTTATAAGAAACCGACCTTTATCCCTGGAGACGTTGTTCACCATGTGCGTTATCACTACCGTGGAGTGGTGGTTGCCTGTGATTTTATGTGTATGGCTGATGAAAATTGGTATCAATCCAATAAAACCCAACCTGACAAGAATCAACCATGGTATCATGTGCTCGTTCATAAATCGGGGTCCATCACCTATCCTGCTCAAAGTAGCCTAGAACTTGATGAAAGCGGAGAAAAGGTGGTTCATCCACTTCTTAGCCAGTTTTTTACCGGTATTAAAGATGGACGATATCAGCGTAATGAAGTGCCGTGGCCGGAAATAAATTAGAAACAGTTATTATTTTTTACCCTCGCCAGTGGCTTTCTTTCTGGCAGCATAGACCCATGCATCTAGGCCGTTTGTTTATCTGTACGCTTTTTTTACACCTTTTTGCAGCACCAACAAAATCCGCAACGCTGGTGATTCCAACCCCTGACCAGATCCCCCGTGTGAAGCCGGGGCAAACGCCCACCTTGCAGGCTCGTCGCATGAGCTGTTGGGTGCAGGACACAAAAGAACATCAACCTCTGGGTAAGGCCTATGTGGTGCTTACTGACGTGCAGGATCAGGTCGGTATCAAGGCGGTCGATAAACTTCTGAACCATCATGAAGGTAAACTGCTTAAGCTGGATAACCTGAAAAATCTCAGCAAGGATACTCAGGCGCGTGAGCGGCTGCGCTTGCAGCTGATAAAACTCAAGCCGCGTTATGTAGCCGTGGTGCCTCAACTTCAAAGCTACCGTGAAAACACCCTCCTTGCACTCTGGGATGTATTTACCCGGTTGGATGAAGATCCCTACCTGGATGTATATCCGGGATTACTGGTTGCCTCCGATACCAAAGGCTTGAGTAACCTGATTGAAAGATCCATCACTTATGATGCGACCAAGCAGTCTAAAAACTTTTTCGGTATCTCCCAAATTTTTGATCCGGGCTACAAATCTTTTCAGAAGATTGAGGTATTAAAAGGGTCGCTTAAACAAGTCGGNTACACTTCAGCTAATCTTACCATCAATTCCATGCCCGGCCTTGAAAACCGCGTGGGCTTTCCCGCTGTTTCCGGTAATGACCATTGGGTTTTGCAGGGCAGTCGCCGTAGTCCGGTGGCAAAATTACCGCAGGAGGCTCGAAAGAAACTGGAGAAGAGTTCACTGACCATGTTCTTTGGCCACGGTGTTCCGGGGCGTATTGTTGGCATGAAGGTGGATGCCTTAAATCCTGTCAATTTTTCCAATCAGATCATCCTCAGTGGTAGCTGCTATTCCGGTGTGGGTACGGCGACCGATTGCGCCATGGCCGGCCCCGTGGCCGGCAGTCTGGATCCCAAGCTTAAGCGTTTTTCACTGACNATGGTTGATCGTGGTGCGGTGTCGGTCTTTTGTCACATGCGCCTCAACATGGGCTTTCCTCATGTTTACCCGATGCTTGAGTCCTATTTGGCAAACCGTTCGCTGGGAGAATCCTATCAGCGCCTTATTAATGCCTTCATTGAGGGACAGGATGGCTTTACTCCTCAATGGTATACNAAGCAAACACCTGCACGCTCCACTCAAAGCCGNAAAATGAACCAGTTTCTTTATATGCAAATTGGCGATCCGGCATTGGTGCCGATCCAAGTNAAGCGATAGTCGTCGTGAAAAACGTTCTTTTATTTTTAATCNTGTTGGGCTCGTTGGTATTACCGGTTGTGTCCGCCGATAACTTCGCCAAGGATAAACTTGTTGCTTGGTGCATTGTNCCCTTTGACGCCAAGCAACGCGGGCCGGCCGAGCGGGCGGCCATGCTNAAACAATTAGGCCTCAAACGTGTGGCCTACGACTGGCGCACGCAGCACGTTAAAGAGTTTGAAGAGGAAATTCTACAGTACAAAAAACACGGTCTGGAATTTTTTGCCTTTTGGAAAGGGCATGAGGAGGCATTCCGATTGTTCGNAAAACATAAAATCCATCCGCAGATTTGGCGCACCCTACGTAGTCCTCAAGCCGATAGTCAGGAGGCCCGGGTGGCGGCTGCGGCGCAAACAATGTTGCCCTTGGTTCAGCGGACCAAGGAACTGGGCTGCAAACTCGGGCTCTACAACCATGGAGGGTGGGGTGGGGAGCCGGCCAATCTGGTGGCGGTGTGCCAATATTTGAGCAAGCATCACAACGCCAAACACGTTGGNATTGTCTACAATNTACACCACGGCCACGGNCANATTGCCGACTGGGAAAAGTCANTACGNCAAATGAAACCGTACCTCCTCTGCCTCAACCTAAACGGTATGAACGATGGCGCGGAGCCCAAGATTCTTCAGCTTGGCCGCGGTCAACACGAGGCGGCGATGATCGCCACCATCCGCNAATCTGGCTATAGCGGCCCCATCGGTATCCTTGATCACCGCAACGACACCGATGCCGAGATTGCGCTGAAGGAAAATCTCGAGGGGTTAAAGAAGATTTTGAAATGAAATCACTCTTTGTTATTCTNTTTTCAGTTTGCGTTTCTGCATTTGCCGCCGATAAGCCGAACATCCTTTTGATTCTTGCCGACGACCTCGGTTATGGCGATGTGGGTTGTTATAACGCACAGTCTAAGGTGCCCACGCCGCATNTGGATCGGTTGGCCAAGGACGGCATTCGGTTNACTGATGCGCACAGTCCCTCGACNGTTTGCACGCCNACGCGNTACAGCNTGCTCACCGGCCGCATGGCGTTTAGGCTAAACTACCGCGGCGTGTTCACCGGCGTAGGNGGGCCGTGCCTTATTAACCCAGGTCGGATGACCCTAGCCAGCTTGCTCAAGCAACAGGGCTACGCTACNGCTATGTTCGGTAAATGGCACGTNGGNCTNACNGCNTTTGANANNGANGGNAANCCCATNCATCAAAATGGATTGNCTGCTGTGAAACGTATCGATTATTCGCGTGCGTTAAAGGGTGGTCCGCTGGATCACGGCTTCGAGAAATTCTTCGGCACGGCCTCGTGCCCCACTACCGATTGGTTGTACGCCTACATTGACGGCAACAAGATCCCCGTACCGCCCACGCGCATTGTCGATCGCGGGNCGTTNCCCAAGCATCCGTACTCGCGCGACAACCGCCCCGGCATGATNGCNCCNGATTTNGANCTNGAAGAGGTCGACATGGTTTTTTTGAAGAAGAGTCAGGAATTCCTAGCGCACCATGCCAAAGAAAATCCCGATAAACCTTTCTTCCTGTTTCACTCCATGCAAGCCGTGCANNTNCCNTCTTTNCCCGGCGANGCTTTCAAGGGNAANACNAAGGCCGGNCCGCATGGTGATTTTATTTTNGAAATGGATCACATTNTCGGTGAGCTGATGAAAACCCTTGAGCAACACGGTTTCGCTAAAAACACGCTCATTNTTTTCAGCAGTGACAACGGCCCCGAGGTGCCCACCACTATCGCCATGCGTCGCGATTATGAGCACGACGGNGCTCGCCCGTGGCGCGGCGTGAAGCGCGACAATTGGGAAGGCGGTCATCGTGTGCCTTTCATNGCGCGTTGGCCCGGCAAGATACTCCCTGGCAGCACAGCCACTCAAACAATCTGCCTTACTGATTTGCTNGCCACCATGGCGGCAATCACCGGTTTTAAGCTGCCCAATAACGCAGGCGAAGACAGTTTTAATATTNTGCCNGCATTGTTTGGCAGCAAGAAGNCTGTACGAGAATATACCTTACACCAAACCATTAGCCTGGCTCTTGCCATTCGCCATGGCGATTGGAAATACCTTGATCACCTTGGATCCGGTGGTAACAACTACGATCGTGGAGGCGANTGGGGCATGAAACAATTCGCCTTGCCCGAGAAAGTGCCCACCGCATCCGGGCAACTCTATAACCTCAAGACNGACCCCGGCGAAACCACCAACCTGTACCTTAAAGAACCCAATCGCGCAGAGNCTCTAAAAGCTAAACTGGANGAATTTAAACGAACCGGCCGCAGCACGCCGAAAANAAACCGTCCATGAAAAACGTTATTGTAGGCATTATNGGATTTCTTCTGGTNAGTACTGGCGGGCTTCAGGCTCAGTGGCAGCTCGCCAAGGGGCCTTTAATGACTCGTTGGGCNAAGAAGGTAACGCCAACCAATGCGCACTCCGAATACCCCAGGCCTCAAATGGTTCGGCAAGATTGGTTGAACCTCAATGGGTTATGGCAATACGCCATAGCGTCCAAGAGCGCCTCTCAACCTGAAATGGATGGGCAAATTTTGGTTCCCTTCCCGGTAGAGTCAGCTTTATCGGGTGTGGGTAAGACCGTTGGTAAAGAAAAGCGACTTTGGTATCGCCGCACTTTTTCGCTTCNCGGGAATTGGGATGGTAAACGGATACTTTTACATTTTGGTGCAGTGGATTGGGAGGCAGTCATTTGGGTGAATGGTCAAAAGGTTGGCGGGCATACTGGAGGCTATGATCCTTTTTCCATTGATATAACTAAGTCACTAAAGCCTCAGGCTAGTGAACAGGAAATTGTGGTATCTGTTTGGGATCCAACCGATGAAGGTACTCAGCCACGCGGTAAACAGGTTAATAAACCTCGTGGCATCTGGTACACACCGGTGACCGGCATTTGGCAAACTGTNTGGCTGGAAGCCGTTNCNTCAAACTACATCAAGTCTTTGCATATGGTACCCGATATTGATCTCAATGAGCTGACGCTTAGAGTGGAAACTGTCGGCGCTGGCCAGGACAAAATAAAAGTGTCCGTGCCGGATTTGAAAATAATTCAAGCTGGTGAATCAGGTGAGCTGATAAAGTTGAAGTTGAGTGATTATGAGCTGTGGTCACCGGAAAATCCNAAGCTATATGATTTATTCATCGAGTTGACCGATNCAAATGGAGAGGTCGATAAAGTTCAAAGTTACTTTGGTATGCGCAAGGTTGCATTGGGAAAAGACTTNAATGGAATAACCCGGATATTTCTCAATAACAAACCGCTCTTTATGTATGGGCCGTTGGATCAGGGATGGTGGCCTGACGGTTTGTACGCTGCTCCTTCTGATGAAGCTTTACGTTATGACCTGGAAGTAACCAAGAAGCTGGGATTCAATTTGGTACGTAAGCACGTGAAAGTGGAGCCCTTACGCTGGTATTATCACTGTGACAAGCTGGGGCTTTTGGTCTGGCAAGATATGCCCAATGGTGGAGCGCACGTGCGTTGGCCGTTGGACGGAGTGGAGATTGAGCGCGGCAAAGATGAAAGCGCGCAATATGAACAAGAATNGAGCTCAATCATANGCGCACTANATAATCACCCGAGCATTGTTGCTTGGGTTCCTTTTAATGAGGCATGGGGGCAGTTTCGCACTATTCATTGGACAAAGCGCACGCGACAGCTCGATTCCAAGCGACTGGTCATCTCAGCCAGTGGCGGAAACGACTTTGGTAATGGCGACATCCATGACATTCATCAATATCCCGGNCCCAAGGCACCTCCAGCCCAAACGGCACGTGCTGCAGTATTGGGCGAGTATGGTGGACTGGGCTTGCCGCTTGCTGGCCACACGTGGCAGAACGAAAAAAACTGGGGTTACCGCAGCTATAAAAGCCGGGANGCATTACAGGAAGCTTATCTCAAGCTCTTGGATCCTTTGCAGCCCATGATCGCTTCACATCTTGCTGCTGCGATCTACACGCAAACGACTGATGTGGAGGTAGAAGTCAATGGACTTNTGACCTACGATCGTGAGGTGCTTAAGTTTGATATNAAGCAACTTAACAGAGCTCATGCTAGACTTTATGCACCGATAAATAAGTTGACTGCTGCCCAAAAATCACAAGCCTACACTGTCGCATACTGGCGCTTTGAGGACGGTAAGCCCGGAAGTTTGGTGCCGCATGATCGCAGTAAGCGGGAGGGAGTGGCAGTGGCTGATGTTTCGGGGCAAAAGAATCATCTTTATTGTTACGGAAAAGGTAATGCACCCCNGAGGGGTACAGACGTATCATCTCCGATTATTCCCAGGCTCGGATTGACTAACCGGGGCTCTTTGGATGACTCCGCAGAAATCACTGGACCTACCCGTGACTTGTACACAAATTTTGGTCGTTCACGCACNCACATGAATGTGGTTAATACCTTTCCTTTTAATGAGTGGACACTTGAAGCTTCGGTTAAGCCTGTGGAATTGAATCGTCCCCAGACCATTGTCGGGGAGGATGGTAAGCCGACTGATGCACCGCAGGCCCCGTTGCAGCTTAAATTGCGCAAGGATAATCATATTGCCATAGTTGCCATTGATAGCACTGGAAAGGTTAGATCAGTTGCTAGTCGNAATCCTGTAAAGGTTGGCTCATGGCAACATGTTGCCGCNATGAGTAATGGCAAAAAACTCTTCCTCTATTTGGTGAAAGANGAAAAATATGAACTACAGGGGGAAGCGGAATTCATAGGTAAACTCATCAATCATCCCGGCACTTGGACTATTGGTCGTGGATTTCATAACGGTAAAATTGCGCAGGATGCGCGTGCTCACATTGATGAGGTGAGGGTCAGTTCGATTGCCCTGCCAATAAACTTATTACTTTGGACTAATGAATTCTAAGACGTTAGCTAAGTNAGGTTTTTTGGGCACTTGCTTCTATTATTATTTACCTTCAATATCTANACGAACCAATAAATAATTAAAATGAAACGCAGGACTTTTCTAAAGACTACCGGCTCCGCTGGTTTACTCAGCACTGCCGCACCCCATTTATTATTGGGAGCAGCNAAAGATTCGCCTAACGAAAAATTGAATATGGGCATCATCGGCTCCGGAGGTAGAGGCTCAGCGAATTTGCGGGGAGTATCCTCAGAAAATATTGTGGCGCTTTGTGATGTAAANGTTCAAACCCTGGAGGCAGTTCACAAGAAATACCCCAAGGCCAAGAAGTATACGGATTGGCGAAAGATGATGGACGATAAGTCGATTGATGCAGTTACCGTTAGCACCGCCGACCATTGCCATGCTCCAGCCAGTGTTGCGGCAATGCGGGCTGGCAAACACGTTTACTGCGAAAAACCNTTGGCTCACAGTGTTCATGAGGCGCGAGTGATGCGTGAGACCTTTGCGAAGTCGGGCGTGGCTACCCAAATGGGGACACAAATTCACGCGAACGACAATTATAGGCGGGTGGTTGAGTTGGTGCAAAGTGGAGCGATTGGAGCGGTCCGCGAGGCGCACGTATGGTGCAGTCGCACAATTAAACCAATCAGTGCAGCAGAATTGGAACGCCAATCACNACCCGATTGGTTCCGTTGGGATGAGTGGTTGGGACCGGCCCCCGATCGTTACTATAATCAGGGTTACTGGAAAGGCGGTAANCTCAATTGGAATCGTCGGTGGGATTTTGGTAATGGTGTTTTGGGGGATATGGGTAGTCACCTGATTGATTTACCCTGGTGGGCACTGGAATTAGACACTCCATTGACCTGTGAGGCTATCGGGCCNAAGGCAGACCCGGATGCCTGTCCGCCTTGGATGAAGGTAACCTGGGAGCATGCGGCACGNAGAGGTAAACCGGCGTTGGAAGCCCCCGTGAAGGTAATCTGGTATCACGGAGGTCGGAGTAAGCGTGACCGACCTGAGATTGATACGGGTATGGACTTGGGCAAGTGGTTTAACGGAATTCTTTTTGTTGGCGAGAAGGGAATGCTATTGGCTGATTACGGCAAACGGGTGTTACTACCCAAGGATAAGTTTACCGACTTTGAAGCACCTAAGCCATGGATTGCCAAGTCACTTGGTCATTATCAGGAATGGATACACGCAGCCAAAACCGGTACGCCTACCTTGTGTAATTTTGAATACTCAGGGAGTTTAATTGAACATAACCTGCTAGGATCAGTGGCTTACCGTGTAGGTAAGAAGTTGCAATGGGATGCAAAGAACTTGAAGGCAACTAATGCCCCTGAAGCAGATAAGTATATCCGGAGAGAATATCGCAAAGGCTGGTCCATCTAATTTTAATTAAATTCTCCGAAATACGATCAAGCCATTGCACGATAAAAAGCCCTCTGGATCGGCGGTCCAAGGGGTTGGCTAAGCTCAAAGGGGTAAGAAGCTAAAGATCTTATTGGTTGTTAGGAGCGTTTTGGTCAGATTGGTCCTTGTCACTGGCTAAGTTAATTCCCAGTAAGCCCTCTGCCTTGGTCTTAATGTTACTCACTTCCTGTGAGGTTAACCCTTGAGGTTGACTACTCAGGAAACGANGAGCCTCAACGTGTCCGTTGGCTGCGGCAATATGGAACCATAAGTAGGCATTTTTCATATCTGGGGGTTTTTGTTTTGAATACTGAAAAGCCCGAACGAATTGTTCGTGAGCTAACTCCTCCAATTTATTCCATGTTTGGAGTTTGCCTTTGTGGTCCCAGTCTCTTCGAACAATAATGTATCCCTCGTGGTAGCGATACTCTTCCTGTGGTACCCCATTAGTTCTCCAAGAGCGCTGCGACAGTTTTAACCCGTTGGTATAAACTGACTCAAAACTCACGATCCCGTTTTCGTGTTTTCTTTGGATACTCCCCGTAAAGGGAGTTTCTTCACCAGGCTTGTAATAAATTCCCTTTCGATTTTCTATGTAAATTTGGGCTTCTTCGTTGCTAATTGAAAATATTGAGGATGCCAGTACTTTTTCACTAAATTTGTGCGAAATTAATGCCAATAATACAATGGCTGGAAAGCATGCGATTACAGTGGCTNTTTTTTTTGCATTTTTTAAAGGTGCAACGATCAATGACACCCCAAAGATTAAGACNAGCCAAAATCCAGATCCGAAGGGAAAAGAAGAAGAGGGAGAGATAGTTGAAACTATCGCAGCAAGACATACTGCTATCCACGCAAAATATGGTGATGATTTATGAAGGGGACGGATAATAAAGAACATGGGAGCAGCAATCAAAATAGATCCGTACAAAATGATTATATTGGTGGTTATNTTGGAAAAATCATTTGGACGTATGGCATAATCAATAAAGACACTGAGTAATACGATGATCGCCAANACTCCCGAGAACACGGGGAATTTTTTATTACTACTGATAATTGAAATTAACCCAAAAAGGAGAATTAGAATTATAGCTGTGAATATACCGCCTTTAATAAAGGCGTGATAATTTAAAAAGCTGATTACTTCATACCATGAGATAGAAGAGTCATTTATTGATAAAACTGGAAGAAAAAAACTGATGATTAATAGACCAGCACAGGCCGAAGCGATGCTCAGTCTTCGGTTAGACATTTTTTCTTGCGACTTTTTATTTCGGTCATCAGTGAGTGCAAGAGTGCAGGCCAAACCATGAAAAAAAGTCGATAAGCCTATCCCTGCTGCAAACAAGGATAAAATTGGGGCAGAGGCGAGGAGCCAAATTGATTTCTGATTCTTTTTTGCAGTGGACTTCCAGAATAGGATGCTCCCAATCAGGCTTGCTATTATTTGAATTAGAGATAGAGCTAGGGCAGTCTTTTTTTTAATATTGTTGCTTTCCTCTGAAGGCTCACTCGTATCGTTTGCTCCATTAATTGACTGAGTGATATCTGAAACACTAGTAACTGCTAGTATGCTAAAAACATAAGTTCCTGCAAAAATACATCCAATAATGCCAAAAACCAATACGGATATTTTCATGCTATNAANCTACTCCTTGTGGAATGCATTTTATNNTAATANTGGNTAGTTTCCGAGAAGCATTTTTTCTAGAAGTGCAATTGCGGTGATCCCGTCCCAACGGTGACCACCCTCAAAATTGTGGATCTGNAGGCGGTTGGGGTATCCTGCTGCCTGATAGGCTTTTTCAAGGCGTTCAATCGCTTTTTCCTTCCAGCCAGAGACGATCAGCTTGTCTTGGNTGCCAGTTTCCCAAATACAATGACGCGGAGCGATAAGTGAACCGATTTCGGGAACATCACCGTATTTAAGTAGCCCTGGAATGACTTGGGCTCCGCAAGAGTAGGGGTTACCTATGCGTTCCTGCATCAGATTTAGTGCCCCTGAAGGTACAGCAATTTTAATGCGTTGGTCCATGGCCGCAGTTAACATGGTCATNCTNCCTCCATAGGATAANCCAATGCAGGCGATGCGCTTGGAATCAGCATCTTTTTGGGTACAGGNAAAATCTAGCGCCCATTTACAATCCCGCAAATTGGAGCCCATCAAAGTCTGGCCGAGTAATGACAGTCGCACAAAGGTGATCGCGCAGGGATCTGTTTTAGTATTGCTATAGCGTGAATCCAAACGGCTGCCGAATGGAAGCATACAGGGGGCAACCACCAGAAAACCGCGATTGGCAAATTCTTTACCGTAATCATAGTTGTGTTTGGTAATGTTCGAACGGCGTTCTTCGGTGTTGGCAATGCCTACAACTGCATCATGTCCGAATTTACCATGTCCATGCAGCGCAAGTATGATCGGGTGCGGGCCTTTGGATTTGGGCCGCAAAAGATACAAAGGTAGAGTGGGAATTCCTNTGGCTTTTAACAGCCACTGCTCGCGGATGAATTTACCTGTATCGGTTTGGCTAATGCGTTCTCGGGAAAANATTACGGGAGGGGTGTGAGGTCCCAAAAGTTCACCNAGTTTAGTGCGGAATTTTTTTTGCCAGGAGTGGAGTTCTTCAGAGGTGTNGCCGGTGAATTGCCAGGCTAAGGGAGCTTTCNTGGNAGCTTTNCCAATCGCNTGATCGACTGTGGGAATTTTGGGTAATTCTTCAGCCCNNAGCCCTGACGCAATNAATAAAAGACAAANAATGAAAAATTTTATCCGCCAAATGAGAGCCATNGGGGGTNAAGGTTGNGCNAGAGGAGTGGGGGCAATAAACCCATACATCAAAGGGGCCCTAATACCCTGCGTTTTACGGTGGGTTGGGGTGCCTGCCGGATTAACAGGAGTCAATGTCACATTAAGTCTACTGCTGGAGAGACTTTGCCTTTGGGAGTGATAACGAAATAGGCCGCTTATAAAGGGGGCTCGACCAAGGAATGGTACATTCTGGTTATTGAAAGTATGTAACTGATGGGAGTAGCCACCCACGTTTAATGAGGTTACCGGATAAGCCATAAATTCTGTATTTAAGGTTCCGGTTTGAGGTCCGGTTTGCCAGCGGCCATTCAGAGTGAGGTTAACCAGTCCATTGGGTTGGGCGAAAGGCACGGCGTTCAATTGAACTGATTGTTGGGCAAGCCCGGCCTGACTGCCGGCCGTTAAACCTGCAATCATCAGGAGTTTGCGCATTCCTCTCACGGGAATAATATGCGGCAATGCTGCTGTTTGCGCAAGCTTGCTTGGGGACAATATTGTGCCTAGATTTTGGGCATGAGACTTTCCTTTTGGTTGTTTTTCGGGGTCATTTTTGTGCCTTTTCTTTTTGCTCAATCTAGAGGCTTTAATTACGACGAGGCGAAGGTTCCGGAATATACTTTACCTGATCCGTTGGTATTAGCTGATGGTGCTTTGGTAAAAACGGCTAAGGTTTGGGAGACTAAACGGCGACCTGAGGTTTTAGAGCTGTTCAAGAGGGAAATGTACGGGCGAGCGCCCGGTAAGCCTGCCAATCTAAAGTTTTTGGTTTTTGATGAAAATAAAGTGTTGAAGGCCAAAGCGGTACGTAAACAGGTGGAAGTTCAGTTTGCCGGAAAGGCTGATGGTCCACGTATGACCCTGCTTATATACCTGCCCGCTCAAGTAAAAGGTCCGGTGCCAACTTTTCTCACGTTGAATTTTAGAGGTAATCATACAGTGACTGATGATCCAGCAATACGTTTACCTCATTCCTGGGTGCGTGGTCGTACCAAAGGTGAGTCGGTCAATAATCGAGCTACTGAAAAAGGTCGGGGAATTGCCAAGAGCCGGTGGAACGTCACCAACATCCTTAAGCGCGGCTACGGATTGGCAACCATCTATTATGGGGATATTGATCCGGACTTTGATGATGACTGGAAGAATGGTGTTCATGCGCTTTACCCGAAACCTAAAGCTGATGAGTGGGGGAGCATTGCAACTTGGGCATGGGGGCTAAGCCGGGCATTGGACTATTTTGAAACTGATAAAGATATCGATCATAAGCGCATAGCGGTCATGGGGCATTCTCGGTTGGGGAAGACTTCGCTTTGGGCTGGTGCGGCTGATCAGCGGTTTGCCATGGTGATATCCAATAACTCGGGCTGCGGTGGTGCTGCACTGTCACGAAGGGCATTTGGAGAAACCGTAAAGCGGATAAATACTAGTTTTCCACACTGGTTTAATGACAATTTCTTAAAATATAATGACAATGAAAAGGCCTGCCCAGTGGATCAGCATATGTTGGTTGCGCTTGCAGCCCCCCGGCCAGTCTACATAGCTAGTGCAGTGGGCGACCAATGGGCCGATCCCATGGGAGAATTTCTATCTGGCATGTATGCCAACCCCGTTTATCAGCTTTACGGGTTAAAAGGATTGCCCGCTTCGAAGCAACCTGCGGTGGATAATCCCGTAATGGGGACTATTGGGTATCACGTTCGCAGTGGTAAACATGATGTGACTGACTTTGACTGGGAACAGTACCTGAATTTTGCTGACAAACACCTCAAAGAGAAAAGATAACCATTTTTAGACAAATTATTCATATATTGACGCTTTAGCTCTGTTGCCATTTGTAACCAAAAAGGTTAAAATACGTCCACACCGATGATTATGCCCAAAATTTACTTCCTTCTGCTGTTTTTGTTTTCTTGGCAATCGGCTATCGCCGATAAGCCTGCCTGGGAAAAAGAAGCCCCTGATTCAGTCTCGGATTTGATTGCCATTCAGAAGCAGGTGCAAAAGGTTTTGCCTAAATGTATGGCTGCAACAGTTACCCTGCAGATGGGGGGATCCTCTGGTAGCGGTGTTGTCGTTAACAAGGAGGGGCTTGTTCTTACCGCCGGCCACGTATCAGGAACGCCGGGACGAAGTGTGAAAATTATTTTGGCCGATGGACGTGAACTGAGAGGCAAGGCCCTGGGGAAAAATGATGGGACCGATTCGGGACTCGTGCAAATTACCGATCCGCCTGAAGACCTTCCGGTTGTGGATTACGATAAGAGTAAAGAGAAACTGCCTGCAATAGGCCAGTGGTGCATTGCAGTGGGCAATCCTGGAGGATTAGACAAGGATCGTGGAGCGGTTGTGCGCGTAGGGCGAGTAATTAGGACCTTCAAGAAAATGTCTGAAAGCCCCGTGGCTGATTCCATCCGTACTGACTGTATGCTACTCGGGGGCGATTCAGGAGGTCCGTTATTCAATTTTGATGGTGTGGTCATCGGAATTCACAGTCGGATTTCTAGTCGGCCAGATTCCAACATGCATGTTTCGATGCCGTCATTTCAGGCGGATTGGGAGGCATTGGTGGATTCCAAATCAATAGGGGGACGGTCGCGAAGCACTGGGCGTCGGCCCGGCCCTTGGGGTGGAAGGCCAAATGTGCCTGGAACGTGGCTAGGGGTACTCGGTGAGGATCACGAGAAAGGCGCGCTGGTAGTCGAAGTGCGAGAAAATTCACCCGCTTCTAAAGCTGGCCTTAAGGAGGATGATATTATCCAGAAGGTAAACGGTATTGATATAAAGAATGCTCAAGCTCTTACTGATGAGATAAGGAAATTTAAACCTGAAACAAAGGTCAGGATAACCCTTGTACGCGATGGAAAAGAAAAAGTTTTGGAAGTAGAATTACAGCAGCGCTAAGATTTATATGAAAACATACTGTTCGGCTATTTTAGGTTTTTTTGTCATCACTTATGGAACGGCCGGGGCGGCCACCTCTCTAGACACTAAGCTTCGCACAGACGGCACTCAGTTGCGTGAAGCTTTTGGTGTGGTTGCGGGGGAAGTTGCCAAAGCGTGTACCGTAAACATTTGGTCAGGCGCAAAATTTACTGGGCTGGGTACGGTGGTAAGTAAAGACGGCATTGTTGTGGCTAAAAATAGCGAGATTGATACCGCTAACCCCGGAGCGCTCCGCATCGTGGGTCCCGGCAAACGCATTAGCAGAGCCAGAGTGTTAACTC
>PBEJ01000035.1 GCA_002719595.1 Verrucomicrobiales bacterium | reverse complement strand
TTAATCTGATCGGCCGGCCGCCTTTTGGTAGCTGAACTGGGAAAGGTGTTACACAGGACAATCGGCATTTTGGCATTATGCTGCTTGAGCGCAGCAATAATGAGCTTGAGGTTGCCCGCAATAACTTCGGGCGTTGCCTTTTCCTCCAAGTCATTGGTGCCAATTAAAATCACCACACCCTTGGGGTTCAAGGAGAGCACATCTTCCTTGAGACGAATCAGAACGCCGCGAGTGGTATCGCCGCTGATACCGCGGTTAGCCACCTTGACCCCCTTGAAGTGCCCGCGGAAATTATCACCCCAACCCTGCGTAATGGAGTCGCCCAAAAAAACCAAAGCACCCTGATCCTGTTTAACCTGCTTGGCCCAGCCCGTGCGCTTCTTTTCCCATAAATTTTTGAACCACGCATAACGACGAATAGGGCCTTCCCCGGGAAGATCTTTATCGGTCGCGGGAATGGCAAACTTTGAAGCACCCAAAAGATCGAGCGCAAAAATAAAAAAAAGTAATAAGGTGATGCGTTTGGCATTCATAGAACCTTTAGATGGTCAGGGAGATTTTCCCAGAGAGCAAGATTTGAATAAAAATCTAGTCGCCCACTCCGTCGCCGTCCTTATCCTTAACGCCGGAGAGTGGGTGGTTAATGACGGCTTGCCAAGCGATCTTGCGGAAAGTGCGGTCAAGGGCGCCGTTGGGGTAATCAGCGTTGCCGCCGAATTTAATGTCGCCCTTGATCAGCTCTGGTGATCGACCATAAAGAGTAGCGTAAAAGACGTAGCCTTCCAGGCGGTCAAAGCCCGGTCCCAGATGGCCGAGACGATCCCGCCAGAGCGAGCGCTCCTTGCCGCCGATGGCTTTGTGCAAGCCCTGTACCCCGGCCAGTTTACCGCGCAGATAATATTCGGCCGCCAAGACCATCGCATCGGAGGTTGGCATGATGAAAACAGTACCGGGATGCTTTTTATTAAGCGAATCAATCAGTTGTTTGGACTGGACATTTTTTTCTTTACCCAACCTTTGCCATACTTGCGACGTAAGCGCCTTCTCGCTCTTGGGGGGATTAGAACCTAATTGATAAAGCTGAGGCCAGGCATCCGATAAATAAAATTTCATACCTGGATTGTACTCTAGACAAAAGTCCATCCAGCACAGGTAATAAGCAGGCTGATCTTTGAAGTACGGCCCCCACATCATCGCCTCCCATTTTGCGTTGGCAATGGAGGGCAGCAATACTGGGCGCGGACGTTTATCAAACTGAAAGATGCCGTTTTCCTGTTCCCACTTGTAACGCGTGCTACCGGTAATACCACCGCCAGTGTGTAAATGCAGTGGTTGCTCGAAACCGGCCGCCTTNCAGATGGCCGGAAGAGTACGGTANCCNGGCATCNTAAAGCTGTGCCCCGTNCCCACGANGCGCAATACNCCCTNNGNCTNGGGAAAACTGCGAATNCTCGCAAGCTCCTTCAACTCCGCCGCGCTCTTGTACATCAGCGCATGCTTGGGAAACTCTGGTGCCTTGGCCCAGGCAGGATCCGCTGTAAAATTATGTGGCGNACCGCGCTGCCGCCTTTGCTTANNTTGAATCTGATTTCGAAATGCCTTAGCCTCCTTAATGCTTAGCTTTCCATCCTTGTNAGTGTCAGCCGCAGGAAAGCGTTTCAGCCAGTTAGCTAGCTGTTTCTCAGTCGGCTGTTGTGCCTGGAGCGACCCAGTGACAAGCAAGCCCAGCAGAAGAAGGTAAATNNATTTCATATCGTAAGTGATTTATTTCCGGCCAAATTCAGGATGAGCTACGATGGCATGAATAGCGGTGCGAAGCGAATTATTCTGTTTTGCAGCAGATTTAAAGACCGCATCAATATACGGGCGGTCAGCCCGGGTCACTTCCCGACCGTGGGCGTAGCTAATGAGCTTGCCAATGATACCCTTAAAAATGCGCTCCTTGTCGACCATCAATGCAGCCTTGAGTGTGGGCAGATCACGCACTTCAAGGCCGTTGGGTAGTTTCATGGCGGCCTCGATCGGGACCTTGGTGAATTTGAGTTTCCTGGTGAANGTGGTGCCCTCTCGTTCGATAGGAAGTTCTTCCACGTGGCGATACTCGCTTCGTTTGCGACCGACGGGATCGTAATATTCAAGGGCAAACCCCAAGGGATCAATCTTCGAATGACAACGGGCACAACTTTCAAGTTGTTGATGTTTGAGAATGGCTTCGCGGATGGTAGTGGTTCCTCGAATATCCGGCTCGTTGATCAATATGTCGGCAGGNGGCTCAATTTTTTCGTTGTATAGATTTTTCAAAATCCATGAGCCACGATGGATGGGCGAGGTGGCGAAATCAGTAGAAGTAAGCTTAAGAAAACCGGCCTGCGCAATGAGCCCGCCGCGTTCGCTATCCTTGGGCAGTTTAACCGGCACAAATTTATCGCCTTTCACGGCGGGAAGCGCATAGAAGCGCGCGAGGCGGTCATTGGCCATGACGTAATCGGAGTCAATGAAGTGTTCCATGCTNAGGCCGTTCTCAAGAAGATAGCGAAACAGCTCACGACCTTCACGCCCCATGGAATCAACCGTCATACGGCGGACGTTTTTGAACACTCTCACATCCGGCCCGAAGTCGTCCACCTTATCACGCTGCAACCACTGACGAGTAAAATCATCGATGAAGCGACCGGCTTTAGGGTCCTTCAACATCCGCTCCACCTGACCCGATGAATNCTTGCTCAAAGCGCCGGATCTGGCCGCATTCAGAAGTGAGATGTCCGGAGCAGAGTTCCAAAGAAAATANGACAGACGGTAGGCTCGNTCCACNGCGGTTAACTCAAGGGACTCTGCCTTATAAATAAAATGTGGCGAGGCCAATAACGCGATCAAAACGCTGCGGGCGGTGGCGGTCATCGAAGCTCCGGACTTTTCCTTAACTCGGNCGATATCAACAAATGCTTTACGATCCTCCGCAGCTAACGGCCGTTGGGTAAGTAGCAATGCTAGGTGATCAACCAGTTCTCCCGGCTTCATGCCTTGTTTTNGCAAAATGGCCTGCATGGCGGCAGTCGGCCACTGCTCCGTCAACGGGCCGGTCACCTTCATATGGGAGAAACGCATAGCGGGACCGTTATGGGGTTTCTTTGCAAGACTTCNACCTGGCACACGGGCGCTATCGAAGGTGAAGGCCAACTGGTCGCCCGCCTTGAGAGTGAGCTCGGTCGTGAAACCTTTCGAGCCATGCGGCATGGGAATTCGGCGGATCATCTGAAAATTGGTCGGATGACGCCCGTCCCCTAGATTGATCCCAATAACCTCGCCTTCTTTGGATTTCTCGGAACGCGCNCTCACTTCGAGTCGGTAAACCCCAAAGGCAGGAATAACAAATTGGTCGTAACTCTCTGGATCGACGGAGAAATGTAGGTTGCTGCGATAAGGGCGAAAGCCTGTGAGAACATAATCATCTCCATCGCGGTAATCCCCACCGCCACCAGTCGCAAAGTTTTTGCTACCGTGAAAATATCGCGCATCGAATTCCCATGTCCTCGTTCTGGGTTTGANATCCGGCAACACCCGCTCGGCGATGAANCGTGCGGTCTTAAGATAAGCCATGACTTGATGCGGCGACATCAGGTGANCCTCGCCAAATTTGTCGAAGCCATGCTCCACGTGATCGGATGGCAGTAAACCAGTGAGATCAAAATCCACACCGAAGAGATCACGCATCGTGTTAGTATACTCAACACGAGTAAGCCNCTTGAGGGGATTAGCAGAGCGCTGGGCGAGGAGGCGTTTATGAATAATTTGCAAGGCATCGGCCCGAGCCACGGCTGTAGGCTGCGGCGCCTTCTCTGGCGGCATTTCACCAGCCTCAAGCACGGCGGCAATAGTCTCCAGCAAGTCCTCATTGGCGAACAAGACACCAACTGACCTATCAAGCCGCACTTTGCCTTTTTGCTCCTCAGGTCCGTGACATTTGACGCAGTTTTGCGCGAGGAACTTTTCCAATTGGGGTTCTGCGATAAGCCCCCAAGATAGGACTAGAAAGAGTAGTGCTGTTGTCCAACGCCAACGCATCACGACAACAGATCTAAAGCGCTCGTGCTTTCTCCAAAACGATCTTGTTCAGCACCGAATAATTGGAGCAAGCCGAGATACAGGTTGCTCATCGGCACATCCTTCTTCTGCCAATGGCCGGCGGTCTTCATACGGCTGTCAAACACCAGGGCGGGAAGGTCATCAAAATTGTGAGAATTGGCGCTGCCCATGGATGCGGTGATCAGCGTGGTCGTCTGATCGAACAGTGAGCTGTTACCTGCTATTCGTTCCTTCATGGTGCTGAGCGAGGTATTGATTCGCTTGAGAATTCCGTGCTCCAGCGTGAGCAACTTCTTGATCTTCTCCGGCTTCTGGCCGTGGTGCGACAGGTCATGGTAGTTCCCGCTGAGATCCGGTTCCTTGAAACCTTCCCAGAATGGAATCTGCACCGTAACCGCGCGCGTCGAATCGGTTTGAAGCGCCAGCACGGCAAGATCCATCAAGGTGCCGACATAGTCGTCCACCGACTTGCGATCGAAATTCTCGATCTCATAATTCACTTGCGGCTTGGAGCGGTCGGCCCAGTAGGCGCGACGTTTCACAGTCTTCTCCACTTCGCGGACCGAGGTAAGATACTCGTCCATCTTCGCCCGATCGGCGGCGTTGAGCCGTTTCTCCATAGACCTGGCCTGAGAGAGCACCGCATCGAGAATGCTACGGTCTTCGGCGAGCACCTGCTGTTGTGACTTCTCGTTTTCATCGATCTGGAAAAGCAGATTGAAAATCTTATGAGGAGAATCGATCTGTTTAACTGGCAAACCGTGCTTGTCCCAGGAGATCTGTGAAAAGTTCAGGTTCTCACCTGCCTGAAAAACCAAAGACTTAAAACGTGTGTCTCCACCAATGAGATCGGCGACCGCCTGATCAATGGATAACCGATTCTTGCGGTGTAGTTTGTTGAAGTAACCGGACAGAATGCCAACACACGGCGTGTGGCCGAAGCCATTCTGCACCGCCGGATTATCCAGCCCACTGACTACCTTAAGGTGCTTGAAATGATCGGCCAGCTCCGCCAATAAAGTCGGCGACTTCTCAAACGCGCCATCCGTAGCCGGAATCAATTCCGGCTGATAAAAGCTGAGGTGATTAACAATTGTCAGCAACCGCCGTGGTGACTTCGCCTCCTCCACCTGCCCCAAACTCTCCAACCGCGGCAGCAACAAAGCCACACCCGCTCCCTTTAAAAACGTGCGTCGCTTCATATTGCTGTTTTTTGAACCCATTATTGGAAATCACAACAAGTCATCAACAAATTGTACAGCTGATAAGCNATTCAAAAGTAAAAACCTACTTCGATCGGAAAATTTTGCTCTGCACGACCAAGTGAACTAGCTCTCTCAGGCGATCCTCTTTTTTAGCCAGTTGAGATACAATCTGATCCACTTCACCTCGGTCAGTCGCCTCCATTTTACGACCGGTAGCATAAACAAGCATTTTACGAGTCAAATTACGCACAATGAGTGGCTTGCGAGCTTTAAGCATCTGCTTAAATTCTACGATGTCGTTAATCTTGTCGCCGTTGGATAACACCGCNGAAGNATCAATNGGATTACCGTCACCGCGGTACTTATCACGCCAGCGACCGACCACATCAAAATTCTCAAAAGCAAACCCCATGGGATCAATTTTCACGTGGCAACTAGCACAAGCTTCATTCTTTCGGTGTAAATCCAACCGTTCACGAATACTGGCGGCCCCGCGCGTATCTGTTGGTAGTGGCTCTACATCCGGTGGCGGCGGAGCAGGCGGCGTTCCCAAAATATTTTCCAAAACCCAAACTCCGCGAACCACCGGTGAAGTATCCACCCCATTGGCCGTCGCAGTCATGAGGCCAGGCAAAGTAAATATTCCTCCGCGCCTTGGGTCATTCAATGCAACCTTCTGCAAACCAGCACCACGAATATCTTCACGCCGATATATCCATTTACCGAGCACCTGATTCATATAAGTATAATCAGAATCGATAAACTTCTCGATCTTACCGTGTGATTTCAAGATATCCTCAAAATAAGTGGTGACCTGCTTTGCCAGCATGGGCTCAACTCGAAGATTCTTGTAAAACTGATAATCACCTCCTGAGGGAGGCATCGAGCCCAGTTTATCCAGCCGCAACCACGCTGCTGGAAAATGTTGAATGAAAGCCGCGCTTTTCGGGTCATTAAGCATCCTGTCAACTTGACGACGTAATTCGGCCGGCTGACTAAGTTTTCCTGACCGAGCCAANGCAAAAAGCGTATCATCAGGCATGGTTGACCAAAGGAAGTAACTTAATCTAGAAGCCAAAGCGAAGTCATCCAATTTACCCGGGCTTTCATCAAGATACAGAAACTGAGGAGAGCAGAGGATGGCTGCATATCCATCCTGCAAGGCCCGAATTAATAATGGCACCTCATCAGATTTTTTCTGGCTGTTCTTAGTGTCGCGCAAGCTGTCAACTGTAAGCTTTGTGTGAGCCATTCCGGCCCCACTCCATCCAGCACGGAAACTATTGGGCTGACCATAGGCAAAATATTCCACACGTATGGCATGCTTGCCGGCCTTGAGGTCAATATTCCCCTTCTTGAGCTGCGCTCCATGAAGCCCATCATGCTCCACTGCCTTTTCACCATTGATCAAAATCCTCCCTCCATCATCTGAAGCCATCTCAAATACATACTGCCCATCTCTCGGAACACTCAATGTGCCAGTAAACACCATGCCAAATTTTTCCTTCCTCTGGGAAACCTTCAGGTCAATAAGTCCGTTTGCAATTTCCCCCGAGACCACCGGCTTAAGCGCATCAAAATCTGGAAGCTTATTCCACTGTCCCTCATAAACCCGGTAATTCAAATTCTGAATACCTCCCGGAAGAGTGACCACTGGCTCCACCTTCTGCTTTAAAACCAATTGAATATAAGGTTCGATGAGTTCAGGCTTGATTGGTCTGCGAAAAGCGCGTTCGGCAAACGCCGACATCAATCGGCGAATTTCATTTTCCCCACCAGAGCCAGAACCATAAAGAGCAACGTGACTTTTGGGCGGCCAAGATCCAATTAAGGGTTCTATTTTTACGCTATGAATTCGAAGAAAGGGACCCTCAAAATTCTTGAGTAGAATAAACGACATTTGTCGCCACCACTCATTATTAGCCTTGTCGTATTCCTTTTTATCAATNATCACCTTGCGATCGGGAGCTTTGGTTACTTGGTCGGGTCGATATTTTTTCATCAGCAAATCTGCACGCAGCTCACGTTTGGTAGGTCCATTCTCCCAGTTCAGCTCCGGGACCCATTGCTGATCTATCCAAGTCTCAACTGTGTAAGTAAGTTTCTGTCCATCTCCTTTCACGTCCCACTGGGTCACTGGAAGCAGTTCACGCCCTTTACGAAGCGATAAACTCAGCTTATGTGGTTCATTCTGGTTAGTGGGTAAAAGCTCACCCCAAGGATGTTTTTGATTGTGNCCAGAAACCTCAACGCTAATGCGATAGCGGGCTGAAACCGGCAAACCACGACCGACGACATCCGGCCTCAAAGGTTCATTACGATACACGCCGGTAAAGCTGGGATGAAGCTCACGACAAAAAGCCTCCAACTCACGACCCCGGGGCTTACTTAAGTGACCTTTGAGATGCTGAATTGCAACCTTGGGCTGAGCTTCAAGGTGTGTTGCCTGCCCAAGTACTTCCTCAACTGCCTCTAATGTAAGCTTAAGCAGGAAGTCTGACATTATGAGCTTATCGCCAAGATTGAAAAACCCATCCTCTTCTTCATCCTCTGGAAAAAAACGTAAAGGATCGTTACCGGTTCTTTCCACGCTCCCGTTACCGTTGTTATCAACCAACCGTGAACCAGAAGCATCCGGCCGATAGTCCGCACCGTTAAGGTAAAGCAAATCACGAAAAGTATTCCTTAATTCATGCCGATTAAGCCTTCGTAGTACAGTTTGACCTCCAGTGCTGCGGGTCTTTTCATATGCCTTCGCCAATGATTGAGTCAGAAGATTGACCACCTCTTTAACTTTGACCACTTCAGGCCGGGGCTGTTTTTGGGGAGGCATCTCGCCCAGATTAAGTTGATCCAGTACTCCCTGCCAAATTTCCAGTACCTCAGGGTCGGATAAATCATGTTTGAGGATATCCAGACGAATTTCACCTTTTTGCTTATCNGGCCCGTGACACTCAACACAATGCTGCCTGATGAACGGCTTNACCTTGACCAAAGCATCATCTGCCCAAAGAACCGGNATGGACATGGTCATAAAAACCAAAAATGAAANATTACGAATAACATTCATATCGAAACTCCGGCTAAGCAAAGATCCACACTCTGCAAAAACCTATGACCACTCCAAGCCCGTCAAGGTTCCGGTACTGGAACCAAAACGATCTATCTCCAACCCGCAGTTTTGAAGAATGGACAGCAATAGATTAGCTGCCGGCACTTCCGAAACCCCTTCTGCCAAGCGCCGTTGCAAACTAATTAAACGTTCAGGAGCCTTCTTATCCTTACTAATGGGCCCCGGATAAACCTTATGCTCACCGTGTTTAAACCCACCCCCAGCCAACACTAAGGGAAGGTTGCGCGTAGAATGCCCCCCTGAAGCCATTCCACAACCATACAAAATGGAGGTATGGTCCAGGAGAGTCCCGCCATTAACCGGATCCTCCTGATCCTTTAATAAGTCGATGAGATAAGTCATCATCGAAATCTGGTAGCTTTCGATCTTCTTTAAAGCCGCAACCGGCTCCGGGCGTTCTCCATGATGAGAAAATCCGTGATAACCACCATTGAGGCCGAAATCGCCGTTAGCAAAACCACTCACGCAAGTTATTGCTCTTGTTGAATCGGTTTGCAAAGCCAAGGCTATTATCTCCATCATTGCCTTAAGTTGATCCTCAGTTCGATTGCCTGGATTAGGTTCAGGCACATCAGTTTTTGGCTTNGGCCGATTAACCCATGGCTCCTGCTGTTCAATTTTTTGCTCCAACGTCCGAACTGAATTAAGATACTCACCCAATTTATGTTGATCTTGTTTGCTTAAATCCCGGCTCAAGGATTTTGCCTGTTCATTAACCACATCGAGAATGCTGTTCTGCCGTTTAAACCGCTCCGTACGGGATACTTTTTTCTCAGGCGTATCCTCAAAAAACATCGCGCGGTAGGCTGCCCGCATATCGATTGTAGGCACCTGAACTCCGGTCCGGGTAAAACTCAATAAATTGCGCTCCCGAACGCCAAGCGTCATGGAAGGAAACCTGGTTGCTGCTCCATAATGTTCAGCAAGCTTCTGATCTAAACTAATATTTCCTTCAACATAATTATGGGCAAGGATGGGACGAACTCCACTTAGGAACACCGGGACACCTTGATGGCCTCCGGTAAACCCATGGTCAAGATTTTGGAAAAGGGTGATGTCTTTACGATGTTTCTCCAATGCCTTTAGAGTCTCAGGCATATCATACTTGGATCCCATCTGGCTGGGGTCAGCAAAAAAAGCCTTTTGGTAAACGCCGTAGTTATTAGAGAGACAAACGAAACGTTTAACTGGTTGCTTGGCTTTTTGAGCAGCCTGCACCGAAGGCAAAGATTCCAGCATTGGAAGAGCAATAGCTACTCCCGCACCTTTCAAAAACTGACGGCGACTTGCATGGAATTTTCCCATGCCCAGAGTGTCATAGATTATCCCTCTGGAATCAATTGTAAAGACGGCTACTTTTTACCCCGTAGAAATACCTCGCGTTTGTCGGCCCATTTTACATTTCGATCAAAGATCGTGCCGTATTGGGCGTAGCCATGATAAGGCACCGAATTCTTCTTCCAGTGATTAACAGCCTCATCATACGTTTGACGCATCTGGGAAAGCGCGTCTTTAGCGTCGGTATCACCAACCACATTACGTAGTTCCAAACGGTCTTCAGCTAGATGATAAAGCTCATCAGCCGCTTCCAGTTCGCCCTCAGCATATGGCCAATAGATATATTTCCAATCCCTAGTCACCACCGAGAAACTATGAACAGCCTTGGGCCCCCATACATTGGTAAGCGGCAATGACTGGTGGGTTTGGGCCTTCGGATCGTTGTAAAGCTTGAGCAGGCTCTTGCCATCCATATTGCTAGGCATCGGCAAGCCAGCCAGTTCCAGAATGGTTGGGGCAAAGTCCACGTTGCCAGTAAGTGATGCACANCGCAGACCTTTCCCGCTATTCTTATGACGAGGATCAAAAATTAGTAAAGGCACTCGTGAAGCTTCCTCATAAGGGAGCACCTTGGAGCCGTACCCGTGCGAACCACAAAGAAAACCGTTATCTGAGGTGTAAATAATCACAGTGTTATCCGCCTCCCCGTACTTATTAAGTGCGTCACGTATCATCCCAACCGCCACATCAATGGCATATATTTGCTGGTGATACTTGGCCATTACCCCATCATAATCCTTATCATAATTCCAACCACTGAAACGTTCATACTGACGCCCCATTGTACTTTGCTTCGAGAAATGTTTACCGGCTTCACGCCCATAGTTGGCCGGCTTGGGAAATTTTTTTCCGGCATACACATGATCAAATTTTGGATCAGGTTGCACGGGCCGGTGCGGAGCCTTGAAGCTGATGGATAGACAGAATGGCGCATCATCTTTTGACCTGTCGCGAATAAAATCCTGACTAAAAGCTCCATAAGACAAGGTCGCATGCGGCCACTCTTCGGCGTATCCCTTCATTGATTCATTTTGCGCCGTCTTGAAACTGGTCTGCCCCGGGCCTCCGCCCCATTTGTCAAAATCCCCCTCGGGCAACCGTTTACCCTTACTCCCGGGCTTTTTACTCACCTCAAAACCAAACTTACCGGCAAATCCTGTCCGATACCCTGCCTTGCGCAACAGAACAGGGTAACTCCGCTTCCAATGAACCTCAGCCATCGTGCCGTGCTCAAAATTACAACCGGTCTTATACTCAAACATACCGGTCATAATATTGGCACGACTCGCCATGCAAATTGCTGTGGTGTCGTAATGGCAATCNAAAATCATTCCATCGACACCTAAACGATCAAGGTTCGGCGTCTGCACACCGGGNGCNCCATAACAGCCCATGGTNCGCACNGCCTGATCATCAGNTAAGAGAAAGATAATNTTNGGCCGNTTATCCTTTGCCTGNAAAACNGCAACAAAAANCAACAANANCGNATAAAGAAAAATTCGCATGCCCATTTGTGAAACCANNNNCCNGCTCACGTCAATCCTCTAGCNGCCATTCNAGNCNTTTAAANACAGGNTTAGGACCCTGCCACGGCTCTGCGGCGANTTCTATTGGCTNCGCNCCNCGAATCGTAGTCNTGGCAACGANNNCGAGCTCATCTANTTCATCCCAACTCTTTAACGGCANATCGTCAGTNANGTTTTTGAAATCGCTCAAGTCCNAAGCCACTGTTTCNGCCNTGCCGCCTTTCAGNTTCACCTCNGCCACGTAAGTGCGTTTTTTGCCGCGATAATTGCGCCATGTNTTTTCGTGNAGCACAATACCGAGCACATTGGGCTGATCGCTCTGAATNGTGAGCGCTAGTTTNGCGCCTTTGGGNCCNCGCCATTTGTGATCNGTCACCTTNCGCGTCCAGTGCTGCCANAGCGNACGATGGTTGCCGTTAATTGTATACCAATCGTGNAAACCCCTTTTAAAATCATCAATGANTCGTTCAGTTCGACCNNANGTTTTCACTCCAGCCTCTTCNAGTGNTTCAGGCTTTGCCTCATGTAANANTGAACTAATACAAACCTNCCCAACCTGTTGATTNCGCGGCANANCTGCTGGCTTNGGNAATTGATAGTAAANATTGGCAAAAGCAAACAANGGCCGCTTCAAATCCATTATCGGTAATTGCGCTTCCCAACCCTTCCCATCCTGCTTTGCTTCTGCCTCGCGCCAAAACCGTGACCTCGAATCCGGATCAACCGAGTAGTAAATATCAACTCGATTTACAGGCAGGCTCCTGAAGGGTGTCACACGCAATACCGGAATCGGCTCAAGTTTCAACTCACTTGCCGGGGTTTTTGGCAACTCCAATCCGCCCTTAAGGTATTGATCCAACCACAGGATACGAGACACCTGTTGTTCCGGATAAAACCGATGATTAAAGTGCGGGGCAAAAACAAATCTTTGAGGTACCGAAGGTTTTACCTTTGCACCCGTAGCGTAAGTTGCATCCATTTGGCCATGGAAATCGTTGCTTGCACCCAGATGTAAAAGTGGTGCTGTAATGCGTGGTGCATAAAATTGATAACCCATGGTACGACGAAATAGTTCAAGATCTCCTTTTACCTTTCTTATCTGTGGCAGCAGCCCGTAACGAGAATAAGTACGGTAACCTGAACCACCTACTGATGGCGAAGCCACCTTCACGCGCGGGTCTGAACCTGCCACATACATGGTAAGGTTCCCTCCCATTGAATGCCCGCGAATTCCCAATCGTTTTCCATCCACTTCCGGTTGCTGCTCCAGAAACGTCAACCCACGCCGACAACCAAGAGTAATCAGAAACCAATTGCAGTTGCGCGGCGACTCCTGGGCGTCCAAAAACTTTTCACCCGGCAATAAATTAAAATAACCCGGTACATTATTTTGAGTAGGATCTACTGCTCCCCAATCAGTATTGGCCTCACCTGTTTTGGCTCCTTCCATGGGTTTACCTCCCCAGTTTACTGACAAGGTACCGTACCCTTGGGAGGCATGGAATTTCACCAGCGTTAAGTTAGCCCGCTGCCCACCTCCGTGCATGTGCAATACACCGGGTATGCCCTTCTTACCTTTTGGCGCTGCGTAAAACGCTGCCATCCAGGCGGGCTTACTTTTGAAGGTGCCAATGTAGTAACGTAAATACCGAATCACAATTCCATCCTCCTCCCATTGCCGAACCAATTGCACTTTAAGGGGTTCAGCACGCGGGTCATAGTCCTTCCATAACTCAGCCACTGTTTGCGGCACCTTCTGAAGCGGCGTTAACGAATCCCCTCCAAATATTGATCCGGACAAACAAAATAAAATGATTAATAAAAATCTCATAGTCGCTTTGGGTTAAACGGTGTCGTTGGCACCTTGCCGCTGGCTTTCTTCTCCATTGCTTTACGCAACATCTTCATCACGGCCTTGGACTGTGCATCAGGCCTAATAGCGAGGTTGTTAAACTCCATCGGATCAGTGGCATGATCATACAGTTCCACACCGGATTCGCCTTCCCCCCAATCGGTATAGCGCCAACGCTCGGTACGGATGCTGCGGCCCATTACCGGCTTAGGCAGCCGCTTATCAGCGGGACGTAACACTTGAGTGATGGCCATTCCATTCCATTTAGCCAGAGGGTCTTCCAGTAAAGGCTTAAGGCTGTGGCCTTCTAAGCCCTTGGGATTTTTCAATCCGGCCAAGTCCGTAAGCGTCGGGTAAATGTCAACGAACTCCACGATGCGTGTGCTGGCGGTGCCATTACCCTTCATGCCGGGAGCGCGGATGATCAACGGCGAGCGAGCTGACTGCTCAAATAGCGTACGTTTTTGCCAGATACCATTGTGCTCACCGAGATGATAACCATGATCGCTCCACAGAACCACAATGGTGTTATCGGTCAGTTTGAGTTTGTCCAGTGCGTTCATTAACCGGCCCACTTGAGCATCCACAAATGAGATTGTCGCATAGTAGGCCTGTAATGCTTTGCGTAAAGTCAACTCATCCAGTCCATAATTCGGCACGGGACAATTGTGCGCAAAGGCAGCAGTAGGAATATCATCACGATCGCCCTGGGGTGCATAAGGCAAACGCATCTCTTTTAAAGGGTACATTTCAAAATATTTTTTCGGAGCAACAAACGGCGTGTGTGGGCGGAAAAACCCAACGCCGAGGAAAAACGGTTTATCACGCTTCGCTTCCATTAACTTAATGGCTTCTGTGGTAATCATGCCATCAGTCTGCTCCTCGTCCGTTCCTTCCGCAGCCAACCAACTTAAGGCCGCACTGATTTTGCGGTGAGGTTCAGCATTAAAAATAAATGCCTCATCGGTTTTATCACGTCCCTTGGGGTTCACGGTCTTCTGCCAGCTGGGCGGGTCATCAAAGCCATCAGTGCCAATACTGGCCGGCACATTGTAGTGATAGATTTTTCCTACGCGCCCTGCCCCCCAGCCATTACGCATAAAAGTTTGGGAAAGCGTCACGGCCTTGGGCACTTCATCACGAAAATGACGGTCCAAATCATAAACCTTGATGGTGTCGGGCCTCAGACCCGTCATCACACTGGCCCGGG
>PBEJ01000034.1 GCA_002719595.1 Verrucomicrobiales bacterium | reverse complement strand
CAACAGTATAGCCATGCTCAGGAAGCCAATCGATATAGCATCTTTCTTTTGTGCCTTTTCTCCACCCGCCCCCATGTATCCAGACAACTAAAGGAGAGCNTTTTGGTTTTTTGGGNTGGTATAAGTCNAGTTTTAAACNCTGATTATTTACNACTGCAAACTCAATATCTTTNGTGATTTTAATNTTATTTGCCGTTGCGCTGTTAATNCAAAGAAGNATTCCGATAATTANGGCACTAATTTTTTTNTGTTTTTGCAAAGGCATGAGGGAATAAATGCTAGTNNCAATGGTTAAGTCAACTTATTAGAAAATGCCTGCTTGACGGGTTGGGTTCTACGGTCAAATTAAAAGTCAGTTCATGAAAATTAACTCATTAGTTTTTTGTTTTATATGNATTTTTCTCCATCTTTCACTTCANGTGTTTTCCGCACAGTTTATAACTCCCGGTGATCGGATGATGGCACGATATTTTAAGTCTCAGGCTGATGAGATTGCCGCTGAAAGTTTAAACGAAATTAAAACAATTGAAGATTGGGGTGCTCGTAAAAATATTTACCGCAAACAAATGCATGAAATGCTGGGGCTGGACCCAATGCCTGAACGTACGCCTTTAAAAGCAGTAGTCACCGGGAAGATAGACCATTCGGAGTTTGAAGTATGGAAATTGCATTTTCAATCCAAACCCAAGCTTTATGTAACAGCTAATTTGTACGTCCCTAAAAGCATAAAAAAACCGGCGCCAACTATTCTTTATGTTTGCGGTCATGGATCGGTTAAAGAAGGTGGTATTAGCTATGGCAACAAGGTTCATTACCAACATCATGGTGTTTGGTTTGCTCGCAATGGTTATGTATGCCTAATCATTGACACGTTACAATTGGGTGAGATTGAAGGGATCCATCACGGAACCTATAATCATAATATGTGGTGGTGGAATTCGAGGGGTTACTCTTCAGCATCGGTCGAGGCATGGAATTGTATCCGGGCTCTGGATTACCTTGAGACACTTGATTTTGTGGACAAGGAACGTTTTGGGGTAACGGGTCGTAGTGGAGGGGGGGCTTATAGTTGGTGGATTAGTGTTCTGGATGAGCGTATCAAGGTTTCAGCTCCGGTAGCGGGTATCACGAGTTTAAAAAATCATGTTTATGCTGGTTATCCAAATAGCGGTCGGCTTGCTCATGGCGTGGTGGAAGGTCATTGCGATTGTATGTTTCAAGTTAACACCTATCGATGGGATTTTGGGCAGGTTGCCTCACTCGTTGCTCCAAGACCTTTGATGATACTTAATACGGATGACGACCGGATTTTCCCTTTAAATGGGGTAAATGATGTTTTTAATCATGCCAGGCGTATTTATGACTTACATGAGGCACGTGACAAAATAGGGCTCGTAATCACTCCTGGAGGGCATAAGGACACTCAGCCATTGCGTGTGCCTGCTTTTAGTTGGTTTAACCGGCATTTAAAAGGCTCAGAAGAGCCGGTCACCATAGTCGCTGAAAAATTATTTAAGCCACAGCAGCTAAGGGTCTTTAATCAACTCCCAATGGATTCTATTAATGGAAAAATCCAGGAACAATTTACTCAGCTAGCTAAAGAGAGTGATGGATCAGGTGAGCCAACTATAAAGTTATTAGCTGAGAAAACTTTTCAGGGTTGGCCGTCTAAGGCTTTTTCATTAAATAAAAAAGAAAATTTTCAGGTTGAATATGAAGGGGTTATCTTTAAGGCGATTGATTTCGATAGCCAAAAGCATGTTCGTTTGCGCGCATACATCGCGCACCGCAAAGGACTTCGAAATCCATCCCGAGTGGACCTAGAGGTGTTAAATGAAAGTTACTGGACAAAATACCTGCATTTGGGCCGGTTTGCTTTCACTGATGTTTGGCAGGAGGAATTGAAATTAGCGGGAATTGATGCTGATTTACCTGTCAGTAAAAAACAAAAAAAAGCTTTAGCAGTGCATATGGAAAAAATGCGCAAAAGTGACATTGTTTACGTGGTTTTTATGCCTCGTGGTTTGGGGTTGAGTGCATTAAGTGAGGATGAGCGTCATATAACTCAAGTCCGGCGGCGTTTTATGTTGTTGGGTCAGACATTGGCAGGGATGCAGGTTTGGGATGTCCGTCGTTGTATTCAGCTAGTTGAAGATTTTAGTTATAAATGTCCGATTACACTTTGGGGATATGATGATACTTCGAGCCTGATTGCACTAGCTTCTCTCTTTGAAGATGTATCTGCAGTTCACATTAAAGGCTATCCTCAGAATGACAAAGATCAGCCTGACTATTTAAATATTTCCAGAATCGCAACACCGGGCCAAATATTGGATTTGGTTCGGGTTAAATCAAAAGTAAACCTATTGCGCTAAAAAAGAGGGTAATTAGAAATAAATATTTTATTATACCATTGGTAAAATTTTGGCCCCAACAATTGTTACAATAATACCAACCAAACCCATGATAGAAAGGCAGGCAGAAAAGGTTTGCAGGGTTTCTTTTTCGGTCATGCCACTCATTTTGCTGATAACCCAGAAGCCACTGTCATTCATCCAGGGAAGCGGTTTTGAGCCGCACCCGATGGCTAAAGCGAGGTATACAGGATGGTAGCCCAAGTTCATTGAAGCAAACCCCCCCACTATACCCACGGTGGTGATCATGGCCACGGTCGCAGAGCCCTGAGCGGCACGTATAATAGTGGTTGTAGAAAACGCCAAGGGAAGGAGCCAAATAGGATCTATATTATGTCCTACCTTTGATTCCAGGTGAGGGCCGATACCAGTTTGTAGTAAAACGCTTCCGAAAGCACCTCCGGCACAGCAGATGAGTATGATAAGTCCGCCCTCTTGGAGGGCTTCTTGCATATGCTTTCCAAGTTCTTCGGAATTTTTTAATTGTCCGTACAGAACAATCATTGCAATGGCTGAAGAAATGGCTAAAGCAATATTCTTGTCGCCAAGCAGTTTGAGTGCGGCCTTTAGGTTATCTGGTGCGGCTGTATGCGTGATTAAAGTTCCTGCGGTAATCAGCACTACAGGTAGGATAATCGGTAAAAGTGAACTGAAAAGGGATGGTAATTCCCTTATTTTTTTATTAGCTAAAGCCTCCAGTTTTTTTATTGATTCAGGTGTCTCACGAAAAGGTATTTCGATTCGTTGATTCAACCAAACGCCATATAGGTAGCCAGCACTTGCAGTAAAGATTCCAACGAATAATCCGGCAATAATCATGGTCCCTAAATTTATACTTAACGCACTGGCGACGTATAGTGGGCCGGGGGTAGGGGGGACCAATGAATGGGTCATGGAACCACCCGCGATCAAGGCTACGATAAAAAGGAGATAATTTTTTCTGAACTTAAGCCACATGGCTTTCGCCAGAGGTACGGTTAAAAGAAATAAGCTGTCAAAAAAAACGGGTACACCAAGAGTGAATCCACTGGCTAAGAAAGCGGCAGGCGCACCCTTTTCGCCAAACAGGCCTAATGCGCTGCGTACGATCCGATCAGCTGCACCACTGGCAAGCAGGCAACGTCCAATTAGGCAGGCCAGAGCAATAACGATACCGATTTTTCCACAAGTGATGCCAAACTCAGTTGTAATACGTTGAACAGGGGTTTTTTGCGTATATTTTACGGCCTTTGCTTTCTGGTTTTTGTATATTGTAGCACGCTCAGCTTCGTTAAGTGTCCTGCTGCCTGTTTCTTTAATTCGTTCATTAATATATTTATTAGTAAGCCCATTAATAGTTTGCTCTTTGGGTGTGATGCTAGAGACCAGAAGGGCTGCGATGATGAGTGCTAGGAATGGATGTAGTCGTAATAGGAGAATCGCGCCAAGAACGGTAAACAAGCCGATTAAAACTAGCAGGAACGGGTCCACAAAGAGAGGCTAGTCTCAGTTAACTAAAAATCAAACGACAATTGTTTTAAAATTGAATGTGATAAGTAAATGGTATACTCAAAGGAATTAATGTATCGGAATCTTCTATTTTTTTTAGGTTGTGCCATTGGTGTGTGCGCTGCTGATTGGAACCAGTGGCGAGGGGCTGATCGTAACGGTGTGGTAACCGATAAAATTTCGCTGCTGACTCAGTTTGATGATGAAGGTCCGCGGGAACTTTGGAAGAGTGACAAAATACCCAGTAATGATGATGGCGGGCATGGTAGCTTAGTAATTTGGGATAATCGTGTCTATATGGCAATAGTTTGGCATGAAGATATCCCTTCAAATAAACGGGAGATTAATGAGTTGGTGGTGAGAAGGTTGGGGTTTAGAAATATTAGTGGTTATAAGGGCTTAGCTGAGAAAATTGAAAAGGTGCGCGTTGAGGTGAATCCTCGATTACGTGGGGCCAAATTCGATGAGTGGGCAGATAACTGGCTTAAGGAAAATTTAGATAATAAATCCGAACATCTTAGCGGTTGGGTCAAAAGTAGGCTAAAAAAAGGGAAGCTGGCCGTGCCTTATTTTGAATTAGAAAAAGTTTCAAAAATGACAGGAACTACATTTGATAGTGATCAAGATTTCAAGGAGTGGATAAGAAAAGAAGGGTTTGGGGAGTTGGCTGCTAAGGAGATAATCAAGGCTGTTCCTGCTTCTGTGCGGGCAGCTAAAGATGTAGTGGTATGTATCGATGGTAATACAGGNAAAACCTTATGGCGCACAGAAGCCTCCGCGGAACCNGCGGGTCGTAAAGCTTCCAGTACTCCTTGTGTGGTAGATGGAAAAGTATTTGCAGCAGGTGGGCGTCATGCTTACTGCGTGAATGCAAAAACAGGAGTAAAGAAATGGTCTGCAGAATTGCCGGGGAAGGGGACTGCGTCCTCATTCTTGGTCCATGAGGGGAAGGCGTATATCATGGCGGGTAAATTGGTGGCGTTGGATGCTGAAACGGGCAAGGAGTTATGGCGAGCTGATAAACTCTCAGCTAGCAATTCTTCTCCTGTGATTTGGAATCATTCGGGTCGTTCGAGGCTGNTAGTAAGTGCACGAAGTCATTTGGTATGCTTGGANCCTGATACGGGAGAAATTATTTGGCAAACTGATGGGGGTGGTGAATCCACGCCTGTGGTGTCAGGCAATTGGCTGGTTGCGTATTCAAAAAATGAAAAGCTCGGGCTAGCTGGCTATAAACTCACTGAGCAAGGCGCTAAGTTGCTTTGGAACCACCCCTTGGAGGCACGACGCACACAATCTTCCCCTGTGATTTATCAAGGGCACGTTTACCTTGCAGGTGGAGATAATCAGATGTGTGTAGATTTAATTTCGGGAAAAATTAAATGGCAGGAAAAACGTCAAAGNACCATTTCTTCTCCCTTGATTGCTGATGGTAAATTTATCGTAATGGAAAAGAAGGGGAGCGAGCTTGTGATGCTAAAGGCTTCTCCTCAGGCGCATCAAGAGATTGCTAAAACGCGAGTCAAGGCGATGTGGTGTCCTTCCCCCGTGCTGAGTAAGGGCCGCCTTTATGTTCGTAGGGATAATCACGTGGTTTGTTTCAGGCTTTCATCAAAAGTTGTTATCCCCTAGTTCTACCAGTTTATTTCGCTGATACGCTTGGCAACTTCCTCGGCATTGGTGCGGCTGTTGAAAGCGCTGATACGGAAGTAACCTTCTCCAGCAGCTCCGAAGCCTGCGCCAGGGGTAATGACTACGGAAGCTTCATTCAAAACCTTATCAAAAATATCCCAACTCGGTGTGTCATTGGGGGTTTTAACCCATATGTACGGAGCATTAATGCCTCCATATACGCTAAGGCCGCTTGCACTCGAAGCTTCAATAAGGATTGCAGCATTACCCATATAGTGTTCTATAAGTTTATTAATTTGGGCTTTGCCGTTATCACTATAAACTGCGGCTGCCGCTTTTTGTATTGGGTAACTCGCGCCATTAAATTTGGTAGCCATTCTGCGTGACCAGAGTGAGTGTAAGCTATGTTCTGCTCCCTCAGAATCTCTTCCGGTCAGCTCCTTGGGGACAATGGTGAAGGCGCAGCGAGTTCCAGTGAAGCCTGCATTTTTGGAGAAACTACGGAATTCGATTGCACATTCACGGGCTCCTTCAATTTCATAGATTGAATGAGGCACATCGTTATCCTGTATAAATGCTTCGTATGCAGCATCAAATAGAATAAGTGCGTTGTTTTGCTTGGCATAAGTTACCCAGTTAGTCAGTTGTTCTTTAGTTGCAGTTGCTCCAGTGGGGTTGTTCGGATAACACAAATAGATGATATCTGCTTTTTCTGCTGGGAGTGCGGGAACAAATTGGTTTTCTGCAGTGCACGGTAAATAAGTGATTCCTTCATACTGACCCTCGGAATTTGCTCTTCCGGTATGGCCGGCCATGACATTCGTATCTAGATATACCGGATATACTGGGTCAGTTATGGCGATTTTGTTTTGATGGCCAAGGATATCGAGGATATTAGCCGTATCGCATTTGGCGCCATCTGAGACAAAGATTTCGTCAGCGTTGATGTTTACTCCACGTTTTGCAAAGTCATTTTCCGCAATGGCTTCACGAAGAAAATCATACCCTGCCTCCGGCCCGTAACCCCTAAAAGTATCCCGATTGTCCATTTCGTCTACTGCGGAATGGAGTGCTTCTATGCATGCTTTTGGCAGTGGTTCGGTCACATCCCCAATACCGCAACGGATAAGTCGCGAAGCAGCATTCGGGTTGGCCTTTGAAAATTCATTTACGCGACGGCCTATTTCAGGAAATAGATAGCCAGCCTGCAATTTAAGGTAATTCTCGTTTATGTAAGCCATGGAAGGGCGCAACCTACAGAAGTGCTTGCCTGGTGGCAAGCGGCTTTAGGTTTTTACTTGTTCATTAAGTAGGCGAAAAGATCGCTTACTTGTTGATCGGTCAAGCCATCAGTGATTCCTTCTGGCATCAGTGATATTGGCATTGCTTTAAGTTCTTTAATTTCATCACGGGCTAGAGTGATATTGTTTTGTGCAAGATCGCGCAGAACAATGAATCTTGGAGCATTTTGGGCGATAAAACCGGTAAGACGCTGGTTGTCTTTAGTCACTACATTAAAGCCTGCGTATTCTTCACGAATACCAAGGTTTGGATCAACGACGGCTGGAACAATAAAACCCGGATTATTTAATTGGTACGCATCTAGGTTTGGGCCAATGTTTCCACCTTTTCCTTTGAAACGATGGCAGGCGGAGCAGGCACTTATATAAATAAGCTCTCCAGCTTCAGCCTTGCCTGAATTCTTAGCTATTAATTTATTGATATGGGAAATCCGTTTCTGACGATTATCACTGGTTTGCCTAAGTTTTCCCCAGTGTTTGCGTACAAGGGATGTTATGGATTTATTTTTGTGATTCTCCATTGCTAGTACACTTGCTGCACGAAGGTCTTCTCTGTTAATGATTTTATTGTCAATTGCCTTGAGAAGGTCTAATGACCATTTGGGGCGACTAGTGAGAATGTTTTGAGCGGTTTTGCGCTCGGATTGACTCATGCCCTCCCATTTTGTGATAAAGGTAGTGCCTACAGAGGCATTTTCAAAACGCTGTAAAGCGTTCATTAATTCTATTCTTCGATTTCCGGGTTTCTCTTCTTTAAATTGTTTTAAAAGCAACTTTAATGCGTTTTCGCTGCGACGTTCGGATAATAATATAGTAAGCGCGCGCTTTTCTGATGCAGAGGTTTTAGGGTTGTTTACCATTTCAATCGCCTTCTCCATCCCTTGAGGTATTCCGAGGCGAGTAGAGACGTTTATTAATTGGGAATTAACGGGGCCGGTTTTCCAGAGATCTTGTATCTGCTTAATTAGATTAGCCGGGGCTTTTGCAATTCTGCTGCCTTGGAGCCCGCTTTCCATTCCAGCAATTAATCGATGTTTGTCTTTTGCTAGAGGTGCTAAGAGAAATAGGTCGCCGGCCATCTTTAGATTTTCAGTATTAGGTTCAGCTGTAAATCGCCTTGCAATGCGTTCAGTTAGATGTTCCCGCATAATGGAAGTATTCCATATAGATTTGTCTCCAAGTAGCTCAGATACCTCGTCCATATGGCTAGTAGCTTTGTCTTCTATTGCCCACCAAATGAGTAACGGGATATGTTTATCTTCGGCATCTTCATTCCTGTAGATAAGTCGTTTTAGGATTGGAAAGCTGTCTTCGGTTTTCCAGCGCTTGCACGATGCTGCAAGGCAACTGCGAACTTCTGGGTGGGCTTCATTAGATGCCAGATGCAGTAGTTTGCTATGAATCTTTTTATTCATTATGTGACTGTCACCCAAGAACCTGATAGTCCAGAAACGAATAAACGGATGAGGGTGTTCCAGAGTCTGTTGTGCTAGTTCCGGTGTGAATCCATTGCAATTATTGATTGCCCAGAAGCATTCCAAAGCAAATTGTCCGGTTCCCTTAAGCATCAGGCTGGTTAATCGTGGGACGATGGATTTATCCCGACGGTCCCCGAGAATGCGCTGTGCTGTTTGTCGGTGCCATTTATTGGGGTGTTTTAGTACATCAACTAATTGTTCATTAGTTAGTTTTCCTAGATCAGTCGGTTTGCTGGGTTTCGATCCTTTGGCAGACATCCGGTAGATGCGCCCGCTAGACTTATGCCAGGTATCGCGTGGGTCCAAATGGCTTAATCGGCTATCATACCAATCGGCGAAATATACCGCACCGTCTGGTCCGGCTTTGGTGTCCACAATCCTGAACCACCGATCATCGGTGGTGATCATTGGCGGCTCATCGATCGTTTTAAAAGTTGAGGTGTCTGGGTAAAGTTTACTGGCTTGCACGCGGTTTACGAGTGCCATGCTGGCTATGATTTGTCCTTCATATCCTGGAAGTGCTCCTCCTTCATAGATAATCGTCGATTGGGCAAAACGGGGTTCGTAGCCTTCATGTTGCATGTGCTGGTAGAACCCAAAGGAGTAGGGGTTCATTAGGGGGCCATGTTTCCCCCAGTTTTTTATAAAGCGGCCGCCTTGTGGGTAGTGGACTCCTCTTGTGTTGCCGTGATTAGTGCCTGAAAAAGTGCGGCCTTGGCTGTCAAAATCCAGGCAATAAGTGTTACCTCCTCCTTCGGCAAATACCTCAAATCGTTTTGAGGGAGGGTGATAGCGCCAGATCGCTTGCCCTAGGAATTTAATCCCCTGAATTTCAGCGGTGCAAGTGCTTCCATGGGCGCCGTAAATCCAGCCATCAGGCCCCCAGCGTAGACTATTGGCTCCGGAGTGCGTGTCCTCAAGACCGAATCCTTCTAGATGTACTTCCGGGACGTCATCAGGGATGTCGTCGGCATTCTTGTCTGGATAAAACAGGAGATAGGGAGGCATTAAGACCCATGCGCCACCCCGACCAGTGATCACACTTCTAGCCATACTTAAACCATCGAGAAATGTTTTGTGTGAGTCGAAGATGCCATCTCCATTGGTGTCTTCGTGTATTGTGATTTTGTCTTTTCCTTTGAAGTGGTTTGGGGGCGGAGGAGGGACTTTGTCAAAAACCGCTCGAAGGTATTTATCNTATTCAATAATCTTTAAGCCNGCNGGGAAGGGGTATTGAAGGTATTGNGTTACCCACATTCGGCCTCGTTCATCAAAGTAGATATTTAGNGGTTGCGCTACGGCCGGTTCGTGNGCAACGACCTGCACGGTGAGGTNTNCCGATACTTTTAATTTTTTGAGTGCTTCTTCNGGAGTTGAAGGGTTTGAANCATCATTTAGGGCTCCGCGTCCTTTGAAGTTTTTTACGAATGGTTTTAAAGGATCATTAAATTTTTCTTTGGGTTCATCTGCAGCTATTAACGCCAGAGTGGCGGTAATAAAAATGATGAAAACAAAGTGGTGCATTTAATATTTTTACCCCACGCAATTGACTGGTCAAAGAAATAAACCAGCTATACATGCGTTAGTGTAGCCTACTAGAATGCCNCCAGCCATNGCTCTCAAGCCTAGCTTAGCNAGGTCGCTGCGCCTGTNTGGNGCCAGAGNTCCAATGCCCCCAATTTGAATGGCGATGCTTGCGAAATTGGCAAACCCGCAAATGGCAAAAGTTGCCAAGGTGAAGCTCCGTGGGTCTATNGTTTCTTTTATTGATGAAATTTCNAGGTAACCAATAAATTCCGTAAAAACNATCCGTTTTCCTAGTGCTTGTCCGATNGCNCCNCAGTCATTCCATGGAACTCCCATTAGCCACGCNAAAGGGGCGTTTAGCCANCCGAGAATCATATCAAAGGTGACNGGGTTTGCAACATTGGCCCAGTTTTGGGGTAGGATCAGTANGTAGTTGAATAAAGCGATCACGGCTGTAAATCCAATTAACATAGCCAGNACGTTAATGGTGAGTTTCATTCCGTCACCAGCACCCTGACACATGGCGTCAAGTGAGTTTGTGGTTTTTCCTTTTACCTGGCGGGTTGTTCCATCGGCTGTCTCACTTTTTTCTGTTTCGGGGAGGAGTATCTTCGAAATATAAAGAGCAGTTGGTGCCGCCATAAAAGAGGCCGTAAGTAAATGGCCTGCTTCTATGCCCATNCCNGCGTATACTGCGAATACTCCGCCGGCAATGGTCGCCATGCCTCCTACCATCATGGTCATGAGCTCACTTCGAGTCATTCCTTGAAGGTAAGGTTGTATTACGAGTGGGGCTTCAGTTTGTCCCATAAATACATTCGCAGAGGCACATAAACTTTCGCTGCCGCTGGTGCGCATAATGCGTTGCATAATCCACGCCATTACTCGGACAATGCGCTGAAGGACTCCCAGATGNTANAGTAAGCTGGAAAGAACNGCGACAATGATAATTGTTCCNCATATCGTAATCCCAAGTACCATTGCATTTGCTGCGTTAAANCCTGCATCAAGNAAAANCTCCCTTTTTGCTAAGGGNCCAAAAACNAGTTGTGTGCCTTGTTGGGCAAAATAGATAAGATTATCNGCNGCAACTTTGGCGTTGTGATATATCCAGTCTCTCAGAGGNGATGGGCGAACCATGATTAGTGCGATAAGTGTTTGCAGGCCTAAGCCGGCAAGAACGGTGCGCCATGGGAATTTTTCGCGTCCAATGGATATTCCCCAGGCAAACGCAATAAATGAGATAAGGCCAATTAGGCTCATCAGNTTTAATTCCATGTCTTTAGTTAGTGTAAAATTAGTTTGAGCTCAAGGCTCNCATNTATCNCATTTTGTATTTAGCGTAAAGAGCTACGCTATCTAANGGCNNTTTTCCNNTTTTGTCGTGTTGCTGGCTATTTTTTCAAGGATGAGNNCAAGACCTGCGCCTGCTAGCATCATAAGAATGGCCAAAAGAAACATTTCATCGGGGAGGGGTAAGTGCCATTCGTATCCGGTTANCTTTTCTTTGCCGTTAAAGGTNGTTTNNATTNCCTNTTTCCANGGCCATATNACTGCTAGTGATCCGANNATAAAGCCAGTTAAAAGTGCCATGGTTGTNGCTTTGAATTTTTCNAGTACGATTGCCAAGATCCGAGAGAATCCAAGGAGGCCAATAGCACAACCTNCAACAAATGGTAAAACAATGGGCAGGGAACTGTTGAGATTTCGTATATCGCTTACGGCTCCNAANACCAGNGCATAATTGCCCATTAAGATAAGGATAAAAGACCCAGATATGCCGGGGAGTATCATGCTGGACATAGCGATTACACCGCATAAAAAAATATAAATGGGATTTGGGTTTTCCCGTAGCGGTTCAATCAGGAGGATTGTGCCAGCAAGACCTATTCCTGCTATAGCGGCCAAGGTGCATATCCAATTCCATTTACNAATCTGTTTATAAACCAGGTATACAGAGGCAAGNATCAGTCCAAAGAAAAATGACATCGTTAGNGTGAGGTGGTTGGTCAATAAATGATTCAGTGCTTTGGCCAATGTGAAAATACTTGCGAGAACACCAATGCCAACAGATGTAATAAAAGATCCATTAACTCTAGAGAAGAATCTGCCTAGCTGGCCTTTGAGTAAAAGTTTAATGGTTTTCCAGCCAAAAGATTTTAAAGAGTCAATAATTTCNGGATATATGCCGGTAATNAGCGCGATTGTTCCACCTGATACTCCGGGAATCACGTTNGCAGCACCGATCGCCATTCCTCTNAGAATTAGGCCTATCTTGCCNCTTAAGCTTATCGCTTTTGCTGCAGTGTTTTCTCTATTNGAAGCCATTGGTTAGGCAGCCTGTNCTCCNCGATACACGCGTGGAACNCGGTAGGCGATGGCGGTGAGAATTTCGCAAGGGATTGTATTTNCCCACTTTGCAAGTTGATTAGCGGTGATGTTCTGCTTCCCTTGTTTNCCAATTAGNACGACTTCATCNCCAGTTTTGGCGTTTTTAACNCGAGATACATCTACTATCATTTGATCCATNGTAATNCNGCCAAGTATGGGGCAAAGNCGTCCNCCAATCAGGACACGTGCTTCTCTTTGAGCACTGTAATGATAACCATCTCCATAACCNGCGGTTAGGGTAGCCACTCGCATGGTGCGTTTTGCAGTGTAGGTTTGGCCATAGCTTAGNTTGGTTCCTTTTGCGATTGATTTCACCAGGCTAACNCGGCATTTCCAAGATAGAGCGGGTCGAATATGACGCTTCATNATGNCGGGAGGTCTTCNTGGTCCGGNAGGCATTACTCCATAAACGAGTAACCCAGGCCTAGCCAGATTATGGTTAGACTNTNGCTCATGGAGNAATCCAGCACTATTATTCATATGGATATATTCAAAGGAGNGGCCTGCGNCTTTTAGTTTGTTNAGCAGTTGAAGGAAAGACGTGCGTTGTGTGCGTGACAATGGTGCGTCGCTTTCTGCTGAAGCATAATGTGTGTAAAGCCCGGCAATGGTGATGTTAGGTAAATTAGAGATGGACTCGATAAGTTGAGGNGCNTCACTGCACGGTACTCCGAGCCGGCCCATGCCGGTATCCACTTTTACGTGGGCAGTGACTGTGCGTTTGAGTTTCTTTGCCACGCGGGAGAAATGGCGAGCTTCACTAATAGAAGATAAAGTGGGCATTACGTTATCTTTTATGGCTCGTTCGATTTCGTCAGGCAGGCACGCTCCCAACATTAGAATGGGCCACCCGCGACCTACTGCTCGAATATCTCGCGCCTCATTCAGGTTCGCCACACCGAATATGTCTGTGCCTGACTGCATGAGCAGCATCGCAATTTGGCGCAAGCCATGCCCGTAGGCATCGGCTTTTACTACGGTCATTATGTCGCTATTAGGGCCGATGTGGTGCCGGAGCCAAACAAGGTTGTTTCGCAGCGCTTCGAGGTCAATTTCCGCCCAGCATCGATGACTCAAACTCACACANTAAATTGGCGTTGTTGNTGTTTGTAATCAAGCGTGGGTCATTCACAGNNGACGAAAGGGAATAGATTTCACAAACTCGNTAGCTCGAAGGTATATGGGTTCTATNTCTTCGCCTAACTGAAAATTAGTCCGATNAGCTGCGAGTTGTGCAAGTTTGGCTACGTCAGGATAAAGNTGTGTNACTTTCGGGAGTTCTTTTATATCTGGNCCAAAAGCACTTAANTTGGTGGCCTCGATANTGTCGATAATACTCAAAGGTTTAACCTCGTTCTGGTTTTCTTCGGTTAGATTCCAAGTGCTATGGTAGTACTCCTGACGTTGAGCATTAATGATAAAATCAGTCATCCCTGTTTGTCCCTGAAAACGGGCAGTTGCCGCGAGAATCTCAGGACTGCTTATAGGCAATATTTTTATGTTTCGAGCAAGTTCCCAGCCTTGAGCGGTTGCTATGGCGGATCGGATTCCAGTGTAACTTCCCGGTCCAATGCTGAGGGTGATGGTTTCTATGGTGGTGCGGTCAAGACAGGCTTTGCGTAATGCTTCATCGATAAGGGATAAAGGGCTGGTTTTTAAGTTATCTGTATTGACAGTTGAGAGGATGTTTTCGTCTTCGGATACGGCGACACCTCTTTGATTGCTACTGAATTCAAGAGCCAAAATCTTCATATACAATTTGACGTTCGTTTTCTCCTGTTTGGGTGATGGTTACTGGATAGAAGTGCGTTGGATATGACCCGGTCCAACGGTCAATCCACTCTATTACTGTTATCCCCTCAGGGGTAAAATAGGGCTCGAGACCAGCTCTGATAATTTCTGAATCATCTTTTAAGCGGTAGAAATCTAAATGATAAAGCGGAAGTTTAGCTTGGTATTCGGAGGCAAGGGTAAAAGTTGGAGAGGTAATCGTCTCCTCGATTCCCATACCTTTGGCTAGACCTTTGACCAATTGGGTTTTGCCTGCTCCCAAGTCACCTTTTAGGCCAATTACCCACCCTGGCTTCACGTGATTTGCCCATGATTTGCCGAGGTTATGCGTCTCTTCAGGGCTTTTGGATATGATCGTAACCATAAACGTTTAATGAGTGTCTTCCTTTGTTATCTTTTAGAATAATGCCTGGTTCTTCAGTGATTCTTCCAATGCATTTCAGGCTCAATTCGGGGAAGGTTTTTTTCCAGGCATCGTGTAGGCTGACTGCAAATTTAGGAGGTAGACTGAATAGCAACTCATAATCTTCACCGTCGGTTAATGCGGCAAGTATGGGTGTTTTGCCGCTGGGGTTATTTTGAGCAAGTTGTCGAGCTGCTTTACTTACGGGTAGAGAGTTGGTGTGGATTTCGGCTCCAATTTCAGAGTTAAGAAGGCATCGGAGATCAGAAGCTAGTCCGTCACTTAGATCTATCATTGCGTGAATATCAAAATTTCTGGCCAGCCATTGACCCTGTTTAATGCGTGGCTGGAACTGTAAATGATGTTTTGTAATGGACCCACCCAGTTCTCCGGTAACAAAGATAGCGTCTCCTGGTATGCTACCGGATCGAGTGATTGCCTTTTCTGCTGTGCCTATTAAGGAAACCGATAAGGTGAAATTTGTCATTGTCGTGGTTTCACCGCCGACGATATTGACATTATGATTTTCTGCGCATTTTTTTAAGCCTTCATACACTTTTTCAATATAACCAATTTTTATTTCAGGATTTGTACCCAGGGTAATTAGACAGTGGCAAGGGGAGCCTCCCATGGCTGCTATATCAGATAAGGCACGAGCCAATGCCTTGTGGCCAACTTTATCAGGGGCTGCATTACTGTCAAAATGGATACCTTCCACTACGGCATCTGTCTTAAACAATAATTCTTGGTTNCCAAATTTTAGAACCGCACAGTCATCACCCGCACCCAACATTACTGTATCATCAGTATGCAGATTTGCTGTCAGTGATCTAATGAGGTCTTTTTCAGTCATTAATTCATCATTTCTGGCAGTAATTTAATCATAGTAAAATTTACGGCATTAAAGGTGGCATGCACAAGAATGGGGGCAAAAATGGACCCGGTTTTTTCATAAATCCAAATTAGCACAATTGCGAGTAATGTTAACGGTAGTATTAGCGTTAGTGAGCCATGGATTGAGGCAAAAAAAATGGCGCTAAAGCCTACTGCAAGGCCCGGGTATCCTGCCTGTTTGATGGCTGTGTAGACAACTCCGCGAAAAAACAGTTCCTCGGCAATTGGGGCTAAGATCACTACGCTTAAAGCCTGAAGAATCAGTTCAGTTGAAGAACCGGAGTTGGATACCATTTTCACCGCTTCCTGTGTTGTGACTTCACCTCCGAGGGCAGTGACTATTATTTGAGATATAAAGTTTAAGCCATATGCCGGAATAATGAACCCTAGGCCAATCAAGCAGGATAAGCTAATTACCCACGGGCCATCTTTGAGTTTACCAAATGCAGAATTCCAGTTTATGCGGTATCTGAATAGAAGAATGCCAATCAATATGACCATGCTGCATTGAACAAAAATAATATTGATTATAATGATGCCCAGTCGGTCTCTCTCTGTTGTTTTAAGAATGACGTTATGTGTTTTATCCGATTTATACGGTGAGAGGATAATTGTATTTCGATCTTGAGGGGCAAACTTGCCCTTGAAGGAAAATGTTCCATTCTCTGCGGTGCTCTTGTATTTGTTGTTAGGTAGAAATTCAACCGAAAGAGTCTGGTTATCCTCGTGTCTTACAGGGTGAAGGCCCTCGACTTTTGGGGGGGCAAAAATGCCATAGGTCGTCTGCCCGATAAATAATGCAGCAATCCATACAAACAGCAATTGCATGACATCAATAGGGGTCCAAGGTACTCGTGGAGTCACAAAATCCACATTAGATAAAGCTAACTATTCTGACGATGAAAAATCATTTTTGCTTATTCATTGCTCCCCGAAATAAGGGCGGTTAAGCTTTTTTCACATGAGTAACACTTATCAGCGCCAAGATAATCGAGCGGTAAATGAACTGCGTAATATTTCCTTTCAGAATAATATTGCTCCTTATGCGACAGGATCTACGTTGATTGAATGGGGTGATACGCGAGTCATATGCGGTGTCAGTGTTGAGGAAAGTGTGCCGCGGTGGATGCAGGATCAAGATGGAGGCTGGATTACAGCAGAATATTCAATGCTTCCATATTCTACTCTGGATAGGAAAAAAAGAGATGTTAACAGGGGTAAGCTTGATGGGCGCTCTACCGAAATTCAGCGTTTGATAGGTCGTTCTATGAGATCAGCCATTGACCTTAAGAAAGTTGGGAGCAAAACGTTTTGGATTGACTGTGATGTGTTACAGGCCGATGGAGGAACTCGGACTGCTTCCATTACCGGTGCATATGTTGCCATGGGTTTAGCGGTTAATAAAATGATTGCCGAAGGGAAGTTGGAGGAAAATCCTTTTCTCGACCCAGTTGCTGCAGTGAGTGTTGGTATCGTTGAAGGTACAGCTTTGTTGGATCTCTGTTATGTGGAAGATGTTGCCGCAGAGGTAGACATGAATCTGGTTATGACTACCACTGGGCAGTATATCGAAATACAGGGGACCGGTGAAGAGGCAACATTTAGCCCGGATCAACTTAGCGCTCTACTGGGTCTCGGCCGTGAGGGGGTGGATTTGCTGGGTAGTTTACAGAAAGATGCAATTAGCCGAGGGTGAGCACGGGCTTTCGTCAGGTTTGTGTTACTGTAGCTCCGGAGGCTGATGAGGCGGTTGGGTTATTGCTCGAGCGTGTATTTAAAAGCCCTTACACTGTATTTACTCATCCTGAGAACATTACGGCGACAGCTTCAGTATTTCTGCCAGAATCTCAAAGAATTACTCAACAAGACCGTGGTTTAATTGCAGAAGGTTTAAAATATATTTCTAAATGTGGATTAAACGTTGGATCATGTAAGGTTGAGATAAAGCGGTTAAAGCGGGAGGATTGGGCTAATTCGTGGAAAAGGCATTTCAAGCCAATTGAGATATCGGATAGGCTGCTGGTTCGGCCAAGCTGGGAGAGCGTCAGCCTAAAGCCTGGTCAAAAGTCAGTGGTTATAAATCCGGGTTTAAGCTTTGGCACCGGACAGCATGAGACAACAAAGTATTGTCTCCGTAAAATAGTGAGTATGAGGCGGAGCCGCTCGGAGCAGAGCTTGTTGGATGTAGGTTCGGGTTCAGGAATTTTATCTATTGCTGCAGCTAAGCTGGGCTATAATCCTGTTTTTGGGTTAGACCATGACTTAGAAGCAGTTCGCATCGCAAAAGTTAACGCCAAACGCAACCGGGTTGATAAAAAATTAATGTTTAGGTCGGGAGAGTTGGCTAATTTGAGTATGATCTCACAAGGGAAATACGATATAGTCTGTGCAAACTTACTCTTTGACCTACTAAAAGATTATGCGTTAATTCTAATTTCCCAATTAAAACCCAATGGGGTACTAATTCTAGCAGGAGTTCTGCAAAGTCAATTTATGGAATTACAGAAGGTGTATGAAAAGGAGGGGCTAAAATTAACTCATACCGGATGCCGTGCTGAATGGCAATCCGGATGCTTTATTTTCGGGAGTTGAGTCAATCTATCCCCACAAAAGCTACTTCATGAGTAGCATTTGTCGGGCACGCTTGATGGCGCGCGTGAGGCGNCGTTGGTGNTGCGCGGGAAAACCAGTNTATTTTCGAGGNAGNATTCTGCCTTCATCTGTAACGTATCGGCTTAAAAGCTCCACGTTTTTGGGCTCCAAGTCCGCTAGGTTCACATCCATTTCCGGTTTTGGNCNNGGGGTCCGGTGGGTGGTAGTGGTTGTTTGTNTCTTTTTTGGAGGCATAATNCTTATTTAATTTCTTTATGAAGCGTNTGTCGGCGAAGGTGTGGGTTATATTTCTTTTTTTCTACCCGTTCAGTTTGNAGTTTCTTATTGCGTGTGCTCATGTAGCGCGAAACGGGCTTTCCCTCTGCTTTGGCTTCAGTGCATTCAAGTATNACAATTTCTCGTGGCATAGGCTTTTATATTATTTAGAAGTTTTGCTTTCACTATCGACTGATTCCGAGACGACGGTTTTACTTGAGCCTGCCCCGTCAATTGTGCCGAGGTTTCCTAGTTTATTCCGCTGGCGNACTGCGCCATCCTTNTCAAGTCGAGCCTGCGCATCAACTGTGTACCGAGCCCACGGGACGGCCATCANTCGTGTTTTTGGGATATTCTTTCCTGTTAATTCACATACCCCGTAAGCGTTCTTTTCTATCCGTTTAAGAGCTTCGTCAATTTCGTAAACTGCATCCTGATCCGATGATAGTAGGCTNAATGCATTATCCCGATCAAAATTATCTGTACCTGAATCAGCCATGTGCAGTGAGTACCCCTCCATTTCTTCAGCGGATTCTTTTTTCAAATCGTCCATCTGATGAGTAAGCCGATCCCGTAAATCTANGAGTATTTCGTAGTACTTTTTCCATTCGGATTTAACTCTTATTTTGGCCGCGGGAGGTTTGACTTTCAGGGGTTTTTTTGACGCGGTCTTTTTAGTTGAGCCGATGCCCAGAATTGAAGCGGCAGAGGCGGGGGCTACTACTTTCCCTTTTTTTGCCGCTTTCTTTTTGGCTGNAGATTTGCCTGCAACCTTCTTTTTNGCCGCGGATTTTTTAGGGGCGGGTTTTTTCTTTGCCGNTTTTTTGGTTTCTGCCACGACTATTGATTTTCCGTATAATAAATTTGTGCNGTTTTCGCCGCAAAAGGCTAGGGAATGTAGCAAAAGTCNCCGAGATTGCTACCAAAAAGTGATTAATTTTTTCTTCCTTAAATAGCGGCGTTTTCAGGCGTTTTCAGGCTTTTTCAATGGATGCGTATGCATTGTGGTTATGAATACTNTCGAAATTTTCTGCCTCGATCTTATACCATGATATGTGGGTTATAGTATTTAAGCGTGTGGCAATGTTTCTGACTAGATCTTCAACAAAAACCGGGTTTTCATATGCCCGCTCTGTGACCGCTTTTTCATCTTCTCGCTTCAGAAGGGAGTACATTTCACTGCTGGCAGATGCTTCAGTTATACCAATCACGTCCTCGATCCAAATTGTTTTTTCAGAGCGTATCCGGACAGTAACTTCACCTCGTTGATTGTGTGCTCCATGTGCGCTGATGGCTTTTGAGCAGGGGCACAGAGTGGTAACGTTTGTTCGGACTTCCAGGATAAAGTCAATTTCTGAATCTTTAGCAGTAGCCTCGAAGCGAGCAGAGTAGTCAACGAGTCCGGTTTTCCCTGTAACAGGGGCAGTTTTTTCGAGGAAGAAGGGGAAATCCATTTCAACATGGGCCGTTTGACTCTTTAGGCGTTTCTGGATTGCGGTGAGAATCTCCGGAATATTTTCAACGTGTACCGTATTACCATGAGAATTGAGGACTTCAATAAAACGGCTCATATGAGTGCCCTTGAAGTGGTGCGGTAAATCAACATACATGCTAACAGTAGCAATTGTATCCTGAAATGAATTAGACTTGTCTAGAATCCGTATCGGAAAACGAAGGTTTTTCACGCCTACTTTGTCAATAGGCAGTTTACGGTTATCCTTCTGCATCTGAGTGTCGGTTAATTCAATTGTACTTTCAGTTTCCATCATGAGCGTGAGACACCCTAGCACAATCCATATCTATAGCAAAATGCTTTCCCCTATAAAGAGGGATTGGTATTTTTAGTTATGTTATTTCGATACATTTATTTTTGGTTAATCATTGCCCTCCCCGCAGCCGCAGCAANTAATTTTACCGTCGCAACCTTTTAATGTGGAAAATTATTTTCTNAGNCCTTACGAAACACGTAAAAAGAAGGCTGAGGTATCGAGAGAAAAGGTTTCTGACATAATAATGGCAGTACGTCCGGACGTTTTGGCATTGCAGGAAATGGGACGTAAGATTGCCTTTGATGAGCTGAGAAATAGGTTGAGTAAGAGGAAATTAGAATANCGTTATCACCTCTGGTTGGAGGGGCCAGATCCTGCAATTCATCTTGCATTACTGAGCAGGTTTCCGATTGTAGGCGACCATTCAAAAACCAATGTTATTTACCTTTTGGATCGAAAACGTTTCCAAGTAAGTCGAGGTTTTATGGAGGTAAGCCTTCAGGTCAACCAAGATTACAATTTTACGCTAATAAATGCCCATCTTAAGTCTAAGAGGGCAGTCGCAGTGGCAGATCAGGCTGAAATGCGCCTTGAAGAGGCCCGAGCATTACGGAGACTAGTGGATAANCGCTTAACGAGAAATCCTAAAGAAAATTTATTGTTGGTAGGTGATCTAAATGATTCNCCAGCTAATGACCCAATTCGAGCCTTAATTGGTCGAGGGTCTCTAAAGTTGCTAGATTTAAGACCCATTGAGTCAATCGGCAAAATTGGCGGCAGTAACGTAAACACAAAAAACCTGTCCAGAGATATTGTCTGGACTTATTTTTATAAGCAACAGGATCAGTTCAGTCGTTTTGATTATATATTAGCCAGTCAAGGAATCCGCAATGAATATGTTGCCTCATTTGTGAAAGCACATAGTGATTGGGGTGTGGCATCTGATCATAGGATTGTTGTTGCTAAGTTTGCCGCTAAGGATCATTAGATATTCTGGGCTCCCTCGGCGAGGCTTTGAGTGAATAATTAAAGGAGATGCTGGTCCCATCGCCGCGTCGGTCATTAGCCTTTCGAAATGACAGATCCACAAAAAATGTCCAACTACGCATATCCCTCTCAAACATGTAGTTGTGACGTGATAACCTTCCGTCTTTGGAGTCATAGTATTGCCTGGTAATAAATGACCAGTTTTCATTTAGATTAAAACCAAGTCCGCTGTAGTAAACATCTGTGCGGTCATCGCTAGATGTGCTGGGTTGGGCTAGGTAGTAATACTGGCCTGCATTTAAGCTCCAACGNTGTGACTTGGGATGAACTTCAATCCCGTGTGTATAGGTTCTCCAGATTGAGTTATCTACATCGTAGCGCAGGTTGGAATTTAGGGTTAGCCAGTCTCTGGGGCGAAGGTATGTGTCTGAAAAGGCATCTGCAAAAGTGTTTTGGTTGGGCTCGGGATTTAGTCGCCAATCAGTATACATATCCCAATCAACCACATCTGTAACCGAATCATTGCGTTTAGTTTGTAATCGGTTGCGCAGGCTCATCCGCACTACGTTCTTAGTGTCAATATTATCAATGGCGTTATACTCAGGCAATTCGATGGGGAGAAGTCTGGGGCTGGTTATTTCGTAGTCAAATTGATCGATTTCATTGGGGACACGGTTTGGTTTAGGTATAAAGGCATAATTGATCGAGGGTTGCAAAATATGCCTAGCTCCATTGGTTATGCCCAGGAGTTTGCTGTCGAATTTTGGCATCATTTTCGATAGCTTAGTGGAAATTTCCACCCCTGCATGGGTCATATATCGTTCACTACTGTTTTTCGTGGTTCCGAGTCCATTACTGTTTCCGTAATGTGTAAATCTAGTGGCTAATCTGGGTGTTACATTTAGCCATCCCCCGTATGTTTTGGGCAGATAAACTTGATGCAGTGTATCAGCTCTGAATAAGCCATAGGCGTTTTGGTTGCTTGTGTAATCATACCGTCGCTCAAAATAGCCAAAACTCGATTCTGTATCATAGTAAAATTGAGAATTTCCCAATTGATGTCGAGTGCCTGAAAGCTTGATGTCTGGAGTGCGTTGAATGGTTTCGTAGAATTCGTTAACTCTAGCTTGCATCAATACGCTTAAGTTATAATTAGACCAATTTTTTGAAGCCTCAAAGTAGCTACTAGGCTGGATATTACGCTGGTATTGGTCTTGGAAAAAGTCGCGACGCATGTACTCGTCAGATTCATAATTAAGAACTCCAGTTACGGTAAGGTCATCATGTTTCAGTCTGTGGCTCCATTGAAGGAGGTCGCGTTCGCGGCCCAAGGCGATGCCTCTAGAATCAGTTAGGGGGTCATCATCATAGGCGCGGTAAACGTTTAGCAGGCCCTTGCCCCATTGGGGGTTCTCATATTCTATCGATGGGCCCAGGCCTAGGCCGCGTTCGGTGCGGTAATCCAGATTAAATTCACCGCCAAAAGCTCCGTCTCCTGGCCAACGGATTGAATTTTTTAGGAAACCGCCCCATTCACTATTGAAACCGGGGCTCACATGAATATTCCACGGATTTTTCTGCAAATGCCTCTTATAATAGGGGAGGTAAAATATGGGTACCTTGCCCGCATAGATGGTGGCTCCGCGAAAGAGCGCATATTCACCTGGGGCAACTTCAATTTTTTTGGCTTTAATGTAAAAATCTGGGTCACTGTAGTCGTCATTGGTGAAAACCGTGTTTTCAGCACGATAGACGCCATTAGTCCGGTTGCCCGACATGTTCTCGCCTTTAATAAAGAATTTCAGATTGCTCGATGAAAATTGTGCAGCCTTAATAATTTTCGTTCTAAAATTGTATTCAATACGCTCAGATGCCCAAACCACACCATCTCTTCTAAGAAATACATTTCCAGTCGCGTTGATTAGTCCACTCTTCTGGTTTAGTACTGCCGAGTTTGAGGTAAGTACGGTTTCGTCTGGTGCGCCGGTCTTGTAGGTTACTCGGACACCTTTAGTGGCGCGCATTTCGCCAGACTTGAGGTCGTACTTTATGTCGCCCTCACCGTTCAAGGCCTCCAGCTTCCAGGGAGACGCAAGCGGATCTTGCGCCANTATGTTAAACCCTAGGTGAACCTTGCCGGCCAGTGCTAAAATCAGCAGTGCCTTCCTCATTGACAGTATCAATAGAGCAAATGGAAGTATTCATGCCAAATAAGAGTTATCCGCATACCCACCTCATTGACATCATAAATTTCTCGCACAATACTTAATTTGTGTCTCCAAATTTGTTCTGAGGCTATCTTATGTGCGAATACCTTTTTTAGAGAGAGGTTAGTATCGATTGTTTCAATTCGGGAATATCATGAATAATTTATTGCTTATAATTTTGCTGGTTATTGTTCCCAGCATAAGTAGTGCTCCAAAGTCAGTTAAGGATCAAGCAGAGGCTGATTGGCGAGATGGGCGCTATGCAAGCGTGAGCTTTGGATCATTTGTAAGTGGGAATATTGCCACGCCAAAAGGCAATACGCATAAGGCAATTGCCATCCGTCTAGGCAATGAAGGTAAGGCGACGATGGTTTTTGACACGGATCTCTGTGCTTGGCGCGCTGGATGGGTGGGGGGATTTCTGAAAACTGATCCCACGCGATATGGACTAATCAGAGCTTTAAAGCCTGAGGGCAAGTTGCTTTTCTCTCGATCGCGAATGCCGGGCCCTGCCAAACATTTTTCCTTTCGGGATCCGAGAGAGCCTAAATATGGCCCGTTGCCTCGAGACTGGGCTAAGTATTTGGGAGTTCACGTGCGAGGCAAAAGAGTTGTGCTGGAATACAGTGTGGGCAAAACAAAAATTCTTGATTCACCATGGTTTATTGACGGAACAGGAATAATGACCCGGGAGATACAAACAGGTGCTTTCACAGGTCAATTAATTCTCGGGCTCTGTGAAGAGAAGGCGGGTAATTGGCGTGAGGAATTTGTCGGGACTCTTGAGCAGGAGCCAACGGGGTTGATGATCGTAAATGAGAATAAGGGAAATGTGTTTGCTGTGGCAATTGTGCGCTCAGGGGTTTCTGCAGGACTTGACTACACTCGAGAAGGGCAGGCGACAGTAAATCTTTGGGGAGAAGGTAAGCCTGTTAAAGCTAAAATATTCTTATGGAATGGTGCGGCTGATAAGCTTGGCACATTTACTAAGGCGGTATTACGCCATAAACAATTATCCGATCTGAAGGAAATGGCTAAGCCGGGTGCAAGGCGCTGGGGCGAACCTTTGGTTACAAAAGGGGTTGTCGACAAGCGTGAGGTTTCATTTGTTATCGATACAATCACTATACCCTACAAGAACCGACACAATGCGCTCTTTTTCACCGCGGGACACGATTTTGACAGCAATGGTAATTGCTACGTGGCGACTGTTCACGGTGATGTTTGGAAGGTGACAGGCATTGATGATGAACTTAAGGAGCTAAAATGGCATCGGTTTGCTACGGGACTTTACCAGCCTTTGGGGTTAAGGGTGGTAAAAGACCAGATTTATGTTCTTGGGCGGGATCAAATCACCCGATTGCATGATAAGAATGACAATGGAGAAGCTGACTTTTATGAATCTTTTAACAATGAAATTATGATCGGCGGCGGTGGCCATTCATATGCTACCTGCTTGGAAACTGATCCAGAAGGAAATTTTTATTTCATTCGGTGCGCCGAAGGAACGCCACACGGGGGGGTTGTTCTCAAGGTGGCAGCCGACGGAAGTAAGTTGGAAGTTGTTGCCACAGGTTTTAGAAACCCTAATGGTTTAGGAGTAGGGCCTAATGGAGTGATAACGGCTGCTGATCAGCAAGGNGGATGGGTGCCCGAGACGCGTTTGGATATAATAAAGCCCGGTGGTTTTTATGGTTTTATGCCAATGCATAAACGCAAGGAGACTCCTAAGGCTTATGACCCCCCTTTAATGTGGATTCCTCGTGTCTTGGACAACTCTGCGGGCGGTCAGGTTTGGGTGCCNGAGGGGCAGTGGGGCTCGCTTGGTGGTGAATTAATACACTTTTCTTACGGGCGTTGTTCGATGATGCACATTTTACGTGATGGGCCCAACGGTGGTGCTGTTCCTTTGCCNGGGCGTTTTCTATCGGGAGCTTGCCGGGGACGCTTTAATCCCAAGGATGGTCATCTTTATGTAACAGGTCTTCTCGGTTGGCAGACAGCAGCTATCCGTGATGGTTGCCTGCAGCGAGTCAGGTATACAGGCATTCCTATTCACCAGCCGATTGGCATGAAGATTTACGCTAATGGAGTTGAGCTCAAGTTTAGTTCAAAACTAGACAGGGATATTGCTGAGGATATTGATAGTTGGTCTGCTGAGCAGTGGAACTACAAATGGAGTAGTCAATACGGGTCGAAAGATTGGTCGATAAAGGAACCCGCTAAGCAAGGCCGTGATAAAGTTGCCATAAAAAGGGTGAAGCTTCTTCCTAATGCTCAGGGAGTATTTCTTTATGTCGACAACCTTCGCCCAGTTCACTCAATGGCTATTAAATACAATCTTGATACTCAGGAACGGAAGTTGTTTAAAGGAGTCTTTCATCTCACCATTAATAAAATAGGCCCGCTTTACGAATAAGTTTGCGAGGAGGCTGTTGCTATTTTCGATGTTAGAGATAAAATCAGACGTGCGTTGTTTTACCTTAGCTTGGCTGATTTCTTCATTCTTCATTTGTCCCCTTCATGCAGCATCCCGCTCGGCTACACTAACTCTTAAGAATGGGGATCGATTCGGGGGCCAGTTCCTTGGGTATAGCGAAAGCAAAGGGCTGGTTTGGCAGCATGATTCTGTGAAAGGGCAAATGAGGGTATTGGCCAATGAGGCAGCAAAACTTCAGCTTGCTGCAGTTACTGTGACCAACAGTATATCTAATTTAGCTAGAGTCCAATTTACTAACGGGGATGAATTAGCAATTGGCTTGTCTGATTTAAATCCTGAAAGACTTACAGTTGAAACTTGGTTTGCCGGAAGGTTGAAGGTGCAAAGAGAGCGTCTTAAATGGCTGATTCCGGGGGGTGAAGGCGGTATTCTTTACTCTGGTCCAGAGGGGATTCGAGGTTGGGGGGCTGCCTTGATGGGGGTCATTTTGGGCGATGATGGTATTGATGTTGGAGGGATTGTTGTGAACGAAGTTATGCCTGAGAGTCCTGCGTTCAAATCTGGTATGCAGATCGGGGATATCGTTACCCACATCAACGGCAAGGCGTTTCAGGATCGTGCCGCTATGATTAGGTGTGTGAAAGAACATAAGGTTGGAGATAAGCTTAAAGTGAAAGTGATGCGGGGAGATGCTCCCAAGGAATTGGAGGTAGGGTTGGCTGCTTTACATTGGCGTTTTGAAAATGGAGCTTTGGTGACAAATAGTTTGGGCAGTATGATCGGCCGTGAACTAAAGTGGCCAAGCCAGTCCGATTTATCCTTCGACTTCGCATGGGCCAGTATGCCTGCCATGGATGTGATTATTTGCGCCGATAAAGTGCGTGAATACAATGCAATGAACGGATACAAGATTCGGATATATCAAAATTATGCTCACTTATACCGGAACTCTTCTCCAGATGGTGTCTCTTATAATGCTACAAGTTTGGGCACGGCCACCTTAAGATGGCCCAGTTCACGTAAGGTAAAGATCCGTTTGCTTATGGATAAGAAGAAGGCAACTGTTTCGATGTTGCTTGATGGAAAGTTGGTAAAGACATGGAGGGATCCCAATGGGTTTATAGGTGGAGGTGGGGCGCTTGGTTTTAATCCACAGTTAGCGGGGAAAATGGAGATTTCCTCAATTCAGCTGAAAAGCTGGAACGGGCAGATACCTAGTTCAGGGAATGGGTTTTCGGCTGTTGCGGGTCGTATGGATCAGGTTCAGTTTTCCAATGGGGATAATTTGAGTGGCAGCATTATTTCAATCAAAGATGATAATCTATCGGTTAAGACGGCCTTTGCTGAGGTTCCAGTTCCCCTTGGAAAAGTTTCATCGATTGTTTTTGCTGGCTCAAGTAAGCGAGAAGAAGAGAANACAACCGGAGCCAAATTTACTCTTGGAGGAATCGGGCGAATCACAGGTANCCTAATCGAATGGAATGAGCGAAAGGTTAGAATTAAGTCGCCATTATTTGGAGATATCGAGGTTCATCCCACGGTGATAACATCGATTGTGTTCCGCTAAAATTCCTTTGCAATTTTGGCGGAGAGTTTTTCCAGCCAGTGTGCGGTGTTGTGTTTGGCTTGATCAGGTGAAGTGATTTCAGTCAACGCGCGACATTGATTGAAAAGCGCACCAAGTTCATGGTCATGGTTCAATTGCCCGGCCAATCCGATGCATTTNGAATTATTGATTTGAGCTAGTTTGGCAAGTTCTCCTACTCCTTTACCCATGCTGGTTTGNTGGTCCAATGCGCCTTCACCTGTGATGACAATATCAGTTTNTGCCAGTTTGGATTGTAGGCCAGTAGCTTGCGCGAAAACATTAAAGCCAGAGNNAACTGAAGCTCCGGCAAAACAGTGAAGTCCAAAACCTAATCCACCAGCGGCTCCTGCGCCTGGGAGCATGGCTGCATTCTCTCCCGTTTGTGATTCCCAGACCTCTGCTAATCTGGCTAGAGCCGCCTCAGAGTTGGGGATATCTCCCTCCAGCAATCCTTTTTGCGGGCCGAATATTTGTGTGCAGCCATTATTTCCTAATAATGGGTTTTGCACATCGGCTGCGACAACAATTGAAGGTAAATTTTCCAGTGGCAATTTGTCAGGCCGGGGTTTGATGATCTTTTCCAAGTGAATTAGTTGAGGCCAGTTCTTAATTTCCTTGCCTTGTTTATCATGGAATCCCCATTGCAATTGTTTTGCCATGCCAAATCCGGCGTCATTGGTGGCGCTGCCTCCAATTCCGATTATAATGTTTTCGGCAATCTTCCCAGAAGGTTGGTTGAAGATTTTTAACAAAGATCCTAATCCAGCGCTGTCCACGCTTAGTGGATTACGATTGCCGTCCGGNTAAATTTTGGTGATACCAATGATTTCGGCCGACTCAATGATCGCTGTGCCAGATTTGTTATCCAGCCACCAATAACAGGAAGTGCCGTTTTCCATCGTGTGACTCAGACGGTCAGCTCCGGTTATTTGTCCCATTAACGTGCCGAACCCGTCTCCGCCGTCACTAATGGGCAGTTTGGTGATGTCGTCCTTAGGGTTTGTGGATAGCCATCCNTTTTTAATNGCTTCGGCTGCTTCGGTTGCTGATAGGGTTCCTTTGAATTTATCAGGCGCGATGAGGATTTTTCGTCCCATTTCGGCTATCTTGCGCTGAGCACGGCTGGTTTTCCAGCATCGGGTTTACATTTTGCCCAAAATCAGGTAGATTTCTCCTGTTTATGGATAAACCAAATATTACCTGCTATTTGAAGCCNTCCTGCGGATGGAGTGAGGGCGTTCGTTCGGTTTTGCGCAAGCACGGTCTAGAATGGGAAGAGAAGGATGTGGTTAATAATCCAGAACACCGGGCAGAGATGGTTGAACGCACCGGGCAGATGCTACAGCCATGTGTGGAGATTAACGGCAATATGCTGGCTGATGTAAGTGGTGACGAAGTGGAATCATGGATGTTGGCCAATAACATTGTGCAAGCTACTGACGCTGAGGCCGATGCCCCGACAGATCAACCATGTGCGCATGAGCTTCCGGAAAATAAAACCATTCAAATCAAAGAGTAGTTTGCTTGAGTTTTACGGAGTGGGCCGGTTAGCCGGCCCTTTTTTTGTCTCGTGAAAACAATTACTGATCCCCTAAAAATGCAGCGTCAGGCATTTGATTGGCGTCAGGCCGGAAGACGTGTAGTTCTGGTTCCAACAATGGGGGCTCTTCATGATGGCCACAGAAGCCTGATTAATTTGGCGCGCAAAAAAGTGAAAAAGGGTGGAGTTGTGGTGGTAAGTATTTATGTAAACCCAGCACAGTTCAATGATCCTCAAGATCTTGAAAATTATCCAAGAACATTGAGTTCGGACAAAAAAATATGCCGTGAAGAATCAGTTGATATAGTTTTTGCTCCTAATAATCTTTATAAGAAAGAAGAAAGTGTTGAGGTTAAGGAGAATAGTTTAACGACTCGTTTGGAGGGTGTGCATCGACCAGGCCACTTTGCGGGCGTGATGACCGTAGTTGCCAAACTCTTTAACCTAGTGCTGCCGGACTTTTCAGTTTTTGGTGAAAAGGATTTTCAGCAGGTGGCAGTAATTAGGCGGATGGTACGGGACTTGAATTACCCTGTTTCAATTTTAGTCGGACCTACCCTGCGCGAAGAAAATGGGTTGGCCATGAGTTCAAGAAACGTGCTTTTAACGAATGATCATAGAGATCAAGCAGCTGTTTTGTCGCGTGCTATTGAGTTTTCCCGGCAATCGATTGGGTCGCGTTCATCTGATTTAAAACGTAAATTAAGGCGGTTGATAGAAAAACAGCCTGATGCACAGGTTGACTATATTGAATTTGTCGACACAATTAGTTTGAGTCCAGTCACTAAAGTAAAGAAAGGGAGCCGGATTTTGTTAGCGGTAAAAATAGGGTCAGTTCGCCTTATAGACAATGGATTGTTATAATGAAACAGTTTGACTACATCGTTATTGGAAGTGGTATCGCAGGCCTCACTTTTGCCTTAAAGGTGGCGGGTCATGGGCGGGTTGCTGTCGTGACCAAAAAGAATTTATCGGAGGCTAATACCCAATATGCTCAGGGAGGTATTGCGGCTGTTACCAAGCCGACAGACTCAATCGATTTACACGTAGCCGATACCTTGAGGGCTGGTGCTGGATTATGTCGTGAGGATGTGGTTCGAAGTGTAATTGAAGAGGGTCCGGACCGGGTTCAGGAGTTAATTGAACTGGGAATGGATTTTACACGAGAGGAGACAATTTCTGCAGACGGTGAACGTGTTTACTCATTGGGTAAGGAAGGGGGGCACTCCAAAAGACGGGTGTTGCATACGAAAGATGCGACGGGCAGGGAAGTGATGCGTGCGCTTTTGGCAGCGTTGGAACGGGCGCCCAATGTATCGGTTTTTGAGGATCACTTTGCAATCGACCTCATTACTACAGCTAAACTTGAAGACAATACTGAGAATCGGTGTGTTGGGGCGTATGTACTCAATCGTGTAAATGGAGTAGTGGAAACCTTCAGTGCTCCGCATGTTGTTCTGGCAACCGGGGGTAGTGGAAAGGTTTACCTTTATACTACTAATCCTGACATTGCGACGGGTGATGGGGTGGCAATGGCTTACCGGGCGGGTGTACCCATTGCCAATATGGAGTTCACTCAGTTTCACCCCACATGCCTTTACCATCCACAGGCTAAATCATTTCTTGTGAGTGAAGCTTTGCGGGGGGAGGGTGCGGTTTTGAAAGATCTTGCAGGTAATGAATTCATGGATTCAGCGCATCCAATGGGTAATCTTGCTCCACGCGATATTGTGGCACGAGCAATAGACAGTGAAATGAAGCGTTCGGGCACAGGCCATATGCATCTTGATATTACGCATAAATCAGCACCTTTTATTATGGATCGGTTCCCGAATATTTATCGTACCTGCCTTGAATTCGGAATCGATATTACCAAAGAGCCAATTCCTGTTGTGCCGGCAGCACACTATCAATGTGGCGGGGTGAGCACCGACGTGGACGGGCGTACCGAATTACCCGGTCTTTATGCGGTAGGCGAAGTCGCCAGCACCGGATTACACGGAGCCAACCGCTTAGCTAGTAATTCACTATTAGAGGGATTGGTTTGTGCGCATCGGGCNGCCATGAGTGTTTTGGCAGATCGTCAGCCGGAGGTAGGAGTTGCAATGCCAAAATGGCATTCTGGGCAGGCAGAGGATCCTGATGAGTTGGTGGTTGTTAGTCATAACTGGGATGAAGTGCGCCGTTGTATGTGGGATTATGTGAGTATAGTTCGTACTCGCAAACGCTTGTTACGGGGACAATCACGCATAGAAAATTTACGGGATGAAATTCGGCAGTATTATTGGGATTTCAAGGTGACAGCTGATCTACTGGAATTGCGTAATATTGCACAGGTAGCCGAGCTCATTATCGCTTGTGCGTTACAGCGGCCCGAGAGTAGGGGATTACATTTTAATCTGGATTGTCCTGGTCTTGATGAAACATGGGCTCAACGCGAAACGATTGTGCAGCGTGAAATCAGCCCGCTCGTGAAGTCAGGAAACGCTTGAAATCCAAAGTTAAAGCGGTAGTTTTTTTCTCTTCTAATTTAAACTTGCGCGCTTAGCTCAGTGGTAGAGCACATCGTTCACACCGATGGGGTCGTTGGTTCAAGTCCAGCAGTGCGCACCATATCTTTGCAGCCTTTTTTCTAAAAAGTTTATCCTCCTATAACAGTCCATATTAATAAAACTACTAGAAGAAAAAATGCCCACAGTACTTTAAATATGTTAAGTACAGTTTCAAAATTGAGGATCATAAAAATCGTTAAAAATATTAGGGCAAAGTACATAAGTTTTAATGAGATCTCTGTGATCGTTAGATTCATATGTGTAAAGTACTCCAGGATAAGGCAAAGATTTTAATTGATAAGTGAAAGGCCAGTATTGACTGAATCAATACCCATCGTTGCTGGAAAAACACCTAAACGAGACGATCATTTACCGCCCAGAACCCGAATGGCGAGTCTGAATCACTTCGGTCTTTTTTAGTTCCGGTCTGCGGTATCAAAAAAATTGTCTAAATCTTCGCGTATAGATTGGAAAGATTCTTGGGTCGGATCATAGCCCAATGAACTGACGCAGAAACCAAGCCAGTAAGACACCATAAAAGGTTCGCCTCTTAAAATATCTGTGACTGCCTCAGAGAGTCCACAATGTACTTGAAACTCGTATTCTTCTGTGTCGCTGGTGTTTTCCAATGTACTTTCAGCTCCGAGTCTGCCTGCCAATTCTTCGATTTGTCGGATGATTTCTTTTCTTTCTTCTAAAGTCACGGCGTAAAGCTATCGCCCTGAACCCGAATTTCCAGCCTATTTCTGATAGGATTCTCTCCAATGCTTCCACTTAATGTAAAGTGTAAGAGCATACAAAAAGGACCAGATTGATGATCCCGCACGTACTCCAGCCCATATTTTAAAATCTGAAAAAGAGAAATCAAAAAACAGGAAATCGGTTGTTAGCATGACGCACGAAACTCCCAATAGATATGCAGCAAGTTTTCGGAACCCTTTCCAGTCTTTACTGCAGTCTATTGGTTTATACATTTCTCTGCAGCCGCATGAGCATTTATAAATAACTTTGTCTCTAGGCCCACTTTCACCTCCGTAGTATTTTTTCATAACAGTCATGATTGCTGTCGTGTGGGCTTTACATTTTGGGCACCAATAATCATTTTCTACCGGCTGACCGACCTTCTTAATGATTGACGGTTCTTCCACGCCCTCACGCTACCGCATTGAACCCGAATTGCGAGTCTGAATATCTTGCAGTCTCGCGTGGGGATCTTGTCGTTGGTTAGGATTAAGACATGACAAATCTCATCTCCTAATAGTCGGTTAGGGGTTTTCCGCTATTGCATGCGCTTATTGCTTTTCAAATATTGGTCCCAATCTAAATTAAATGATTCGTTGGAAATTAGGGGATCACGTTCCGGTTGTTGCTGAATACGTTTAAGCGCACCAAAAGCAAAAGTTAGAACTTCCTCTTACTGGTTGTTGAGGCCCCTGAAGTGTAATAGTTTTCAACAGCCTCTACTACATTCATTAATTTTGTCTTTGCCTTTTCTGGATTTCCGGTTTTCTCAAATTTAATTGGGTGACCGTAAGGGCCTTCAGAATAGGTAACTTTACTATCGGATATTCTAAAATTACCAATTGCGCCGGATTTATTTGGTTTGTTTAACTCTTTGATATTCAGGTCATAGATGGATTTACGGACTTTTGAATCTGTTAATAGTAAAACGATATCCTCTTTATAATAACCTTGGATTATAAATTGTGAATCTATCTTTTTATCTCCAATTTGAATGTCCTGTTTTCTAGATAAACCTATGATTTTAGCTAATTTATCAGTCCATTTTTCGGCAAACATATTTAGCCCAAGTCCTAGATTCTCTTTAAAGCAAATGGAAAATCTAATGAAATAGTAGGAGTCACAGGTATCCGTTCCGTTGCTGCTAACGCCGTGACAAAAGCCCTCGGCGATTGATTCTTCCGTTACATGTTCGTTAAAAACGCCCAAATGCTCAGGATTAATTGGCATTGTTTCTTTTGCCGAAAGATTCATCTCGGTGAATTCATTCTTGTCCAAAAACACACCTCCGCATTCTGGGCAGTAATCAAAAATAGTTTCAGAAAATTCTGAAATAGTTTTTTTTGCCATTTCAACCGAACTACACTCGGGGCAGTGAATAGTTGGATGAATATCATCCTTCTCAGGTTCAGGGAAAAGATTAAGGTCTGAGCCTGAGATTTCTTTTACTAGTTTTTTGAATTGAGCCTTCTCAACGTAAATACCTTCGCAGCTATTACACCGGTGCTTGATTAGATAGGGATCCTTGATCGTGACCATCTTCCTGTCNAAAACACACCTGTCGCAAAGCATATATCACCCTAAATATTAATACTCAGCTTGCCTACTGTAAAACTTAACAATTTTTATAACTGCCAGCCACTATTCCAACCCAAATGGCGAGGCTTANTTCNCTCGGCCTTTTTTANTACACAGTGCACCCACGGCTCATAACGTTTAGGTTATGGGTNNTCCAGTGAAGGAGCCGCCGCCCAACACTTAAGTTGGACTTTCACCGTGGGTACTCTCAAATTCTACGCTGCCTGTCCTACTGGTCAAACCATAATCAGATCTCGATAACTTCTATTTCCCAATTATCTAAAAGTACTTTAGCCAGCCATAGCTGGAACGGTATTGCTGCAAAACCCAAAGTCACCACTATGGCCAGGCACCAAAGAACGATCGATCCCGTGTAATCATTAAAGTTTATGTTTAATTTGGATTTATATTTTTTCATGTCTCCCCACAATACCAATCTTCGGTTGATTTTCTAGTTTAGACTACTGTCTTGCTTGTAAATACTGCCAAAGGTTAGCATTGGTCTATGGCCAAGTTTATCCTGTTTTTGATTTTTGTTTTTGGGCTCACTGCGGCTCCTCGCATTGATTCGCCGAGAAAGCTCGAGAGACAAATAAAGGCCATTCGAGCTGATGACGTTAGTTGGCGGAAGATCGCATGGAAATCCTGCCTGCTGGAGGGATTGTCAGAAGCACGTAAAACAGGTAAGCCCCTTATCCTTTGGTGTTATATAGACCGTCCTATTGACGATACTCGATGTTGAGTCTTTGCTGGGGCCACCCGTGAGGCGGTCTTTTCAAGAGAGGATGTTATTGGGTTGGTTAATCAGAATTTTGTGCCCGTCGCTCTAAAGGCGGCATTGGTAAATAACCCTCCAGCTGGTATTGAAGGAGCTTTTATTCGCGAAATCAGCCGTTCCAAGCCAGCTCCCCAAGGAATATGTGTTGCAAATAGTTCTGGTAAAGCGCTCGCGTGGGTTCTTGGTTTTGATAATAACGCCCAAGTGCCCAAGTTTCTAAATCATTGTCTATCCCGTAATAAAGAAATTGATTCTTCAAAAGCTACCGTGCCTACCGAACGATTCCGATTGTTTCCCAGCCGGCCATTGCCCGCAGCCCCCGATATAAATGCTAAATTGCCTCCTTTGGTTATGCATGGAAAGAATGAGTATTGCGTTGCTACACCGGAAAAAGAACAGGGCACCTTGGTTGCAAAAGTCTGGGGCCGCCGGCTCGATAAAGATAAGGTGCCGATAAAAAATTGTGTTTTACAGGAAAACTATATTGAGGACGTTTTTGATATTTCAAATTTACTGCAACAGGAAGTTGTGGTGTTGGCTAAAAAGAATAAGTCATTTCGGTTGCCCGAGTCATTCGTTAAACAAGTAGTTTCTTATGCTTACCTTGGGCAACTGGATGTTCGGCCGGTATATTCACCGGTGCCCGAGGCTCGTTCTAAAGAACATCATTTAGAATTATGGGCTGAGCCTTCAATAATGAAGGGCAAAGGTAGAAGATGGATCATCAAAGGGAAAAGCGATGTGGAAACCAGTCGTTTAACTCCTGAAAATGGTGCTCAATCCCACCACCGAATATCTCTGAATTGGGAGGGGTATATCGATTTATCAGGGGAGAACATTGCGCAGTTGGGATTATGGGCCACGGGGCAGGAGCAGCTTCAATGGGGTAATCGCAATTTACAACTTATAAAGGAGCCCGCAGTAACCCATTTAATGGCAGGGCGTTACATCAATGTGGATTCACCTGTTCGTTATGGCATAATCGGTAAGCCGGTGATCAAAAAAGAAAAATAAAGTGGCAAGACGAGCAGCCTATTAAACTACAACTCACAGCGTCTTTTTGTATAAATCATTTGAGAGGTACACGGTAGTGGTAGATGGGTGTTTGGTGTATGTCATCTAGAGTGATGACATCTTCAGGCTCCCATCCGGCTAACCGAAAGGTATTCGAAATGATTAGCGTATTGGGTTTTAATTCCTTTTGGAATTTGGCCTCCAGGGATGACATCCCTTCAGGGAATAGATAGCATACGACTACTTCAGCACTCTCGAGTGAGATGTCTTGAAAGTTGCTTCGCTCAATAACGAGGTTCGAGGGGCCGAATAGTAAAGCTCTGATTTTAGATGCTCCCCATGGGATGAAAGAGATTTCAATGCCACGAATGGTCGCCAAGGGGAAGGATTGGGCCAGAGGAAAAATCACATTTCCCCAGCCTGAACCGAGATCAAAAATAAGGCCTTCAGTATTTTGAGGGATGGCAGAAATAATAGCTTGTTGTGCTTTCCGAGAACTTGGCATGGGTGAGATGCCGACTTGTAAGCTGGTGGAGACGATGGAGATTAGTGCGAGAAGGGCGAGCCCGATTACAATGGCATCAAATGCATTCACAAAAGGGTTAAAAAATCAGGCTACCAGTATAATTTTGGTGGTGGGCAGGATTTGGTCGAACGTTTTACGGTTGGATTTTTTTGAGGCATTGAACGGCAACCGCAGTTTTTTCTTTTGGGACAAAAATGTGATCGTGGTGAGTTCCCGCTATCACATTACAAGCAATGGATTCATTGGCTAAGGCACGGGAAAATGATGCGGTTAAGCCGACTGAGTCCAACGCCGAATCGACAGTTAGGGTAACCCAGCTGCAGCGAAAATGAATGTCAAATCCATGCTGCAAGGCTTTCTGTTCGGTGAGGATCAGGGTTAGGTTTTCAGATTCTCGCATTGATGCCACAACGTTTAGCTCATCAATAGGTGTATCCAGCGGTACTGAAGTAAACACGTAAGTTCCTTCATGTAATTGTGGTTTTAAATAGCTCACGAATTGTTTAGGAATTTAGGGTCCTACCTTCGGCTCTGAAGGCTGTGAGGCGTTTTCTTCTGTTCCCCAGCCCATGATTTCAAGTTTTCCATTCATATCTATTAGGGTGCCATCGGCCAGTTTCAATTCCATTATTGGTATGGTTTGGTTGCCTTCTGAAATCTCTCCATAGGTTAATGTGCCTGAGTTTTTTGTGCCTCGTAGGGACATAATCATAAGTTCTCCATTAGGGGCACGATTATCTTGAGCCGTCAGGTCTACGTTAACATACTCAATCACCCCGAGGTGCTTCTGTAGAATGGATTTCTCGTTGAGTAACTCGGCCATGACATCTTCTTCCTGGTTTTTCACGTAGAAAAAGAGTCCAGTGCAGCTGCCGACCAAAAGCAATGCAGTCAAGGCCAGTGCGCATAAGATATAAACCACCTTTTTCATGACTGTATGACTTAATTATCAGACCGCATTTGCTGCAGTAAGTCGAAGGAATAGAGCCCGGCGCTGTGGCCGTCTTTCCAGAGAATTTGAACTGCATAGCCCCCCACCATACGTAACTGGTCTACCTGATAACTGGCTTCATTTAACGTGGCATCAGGGCCTTTGTGCATTCGGCCCATAACATCTACTTCGCCGCAGCACGAGGCGCAGGGGCAGGCATTGCGCAATTGCTCCAGTGCAATGAACTGTTCCTCGCCCCCTTGCCATTTAAGCGCCAGTGAATCGCCTATTACTTGTAGATCAGCTAATTGCACGTAACCAAATAATAAACTTTGGGAGCTGATTTTCCAGCTCAGACTATTGGTTGCTATGTGAATTGGAAATACTTCCTAGGTAAGGAAGTTTAGAAGGACGGCAAACCATCTTTTTGCGTTCGAGCTGCGCTTGATTTCAGTTGAGCGGCTACTGATTCATTAAGACCGCCATTGAAACGAATTTTCTGCGGGTCTACCCCATACAATCGGCTATAAATTACAATTGCTGCAAGGTAAGCTCCAGTTTGTGAGGGATGACTGCCATCTGCCTGATATAACTGTGTCCATAGTTTTTGATTGGTCTTTTTAAGCTCATTATAGGCATTACCTACTGGGGCTAGCTGTGCATTAAATTTATTTGCAGCAGCGTTGTATCCCTCATTAAGACGTTTTTGCATTTGCCAGTAGGTGTCATCGGTAAAATTACGTTTGTCTCCATTGAGGTAGCCCCAGGTATTGAAAAATACCATCTTTGAGCCATTTTCTTCGGTAAGTTTGTGCAGCCCACTTGCCCCTTTCATAAAAAGTTTTCTTAATCTACCGGGGCAAGCGGGTGTTTGGCTTTGTTCCTGAAAAACAACCACATCCCAATCGCCGTTTTCAATAAGCTTAACGGTTTTCGGTGTATTTAAATGTTTAATAAGCTGAGCTCCGCCAGGCGTGATAAATTCAACAGTGGTTTCATGTCCTTGAGCCTTCAGTAGGGCTGGCATAATAGCTCGAAGAGCTTGGGTGTAACTGTTTCCAATAAATAGTATGCGCCGAGGGTGCTCTTCGGTGAAATATACTGGTTCGTTTTTTCGTAAAAGAACTCTGAGAATTCGGTTTTGAGCTATACCCGCGTTTATCCGGCTGTCTTCCAAAAGGATATTGCTGGATGGATCTTGGGAATAGAGCTCTAATTCTTTATTGGGTAAATGGCTGATTGGAAATTCGAATTTAATGGGGTAATCAGAGCTTATATTGGCTCCATCATTTCACGAGATTAGTGGTATTGATAATACGTTCATGTGGGGTGGAGAAGAATTAAATAAATTTAAAATAATTATTAAG
>PBEJ01000033.1:0-47554 GCA_002719595.1 Verrucomicrobiales bacterium | reverse complement strand
GNNNTTTTNTGGNNAAGGTGNTTTGGGGGGGTAACCTACAAGTCCTGCATTTGGTTATGAGAAATAAAAACTCGATTAATATCTTATGAATAAATATCTAATCCCAAAAATTGGTATCCTGACCCTTCTATTTATGCAGCCCCTCTTGGGTGAAGAGTCTTGGTCGATCACTACTGCGGTTGAGTGGGCGGCCGGCGTCGAATCCAGTGAGGGCGTCACCATCGAGAAGGGGGTTGTTTCCCCCACCGCCAAGGTCGGTTCCCTGCGGACCAAGATGAAGACCTTTAAGAAGAAGCGTTCCGCCAAGGCGCTAACTATCGAACAATCTGCGCTGTGGCAAAACTGGGAAGCAAAGCCTCGCATCGGGCCAAAGAATTTGCGGGACGCTCCCGTGTTTTTGACCATGGGTCCTGGTGACTATTGGATGTTCGGGCGTTATGGCGGCATGCCGAAGAAGAAAGGAAATCAACCCTTCGAAGCGAGGGCCGCCAAGCTGGACGGGTTTGACATCCCATTGAAAACCACCCCCATTCCGAACCAGTACAATGCCCCCGGCGGGCTCGTCAAAGGGCAGGGGGGGTACCATGCTTGGCAGAGTAAGGACATGATCCACTGGGTGCACCACGGATGCGTTACCCCGGGGTTTGCCCGCTGGGTGACTACGGCGGAGCAGGTTGAGGGGAAAACCTTTATCTACTATGACTTCCCCAACGATCAGGATCCGCACCTCTTTATTGACGAAGACCTGACCGACGGTAAGCCAGGCAAGAACATGGGTATCGCCCTCAACGATCCCTCCCATGGCTCGGACTGCGCCGTAATTCGTGACCTTCAGGGCAAGTTTCACATCATCTTCGAAGACTGGAGCCCGATCAATGCTCGCAAGCACTCTTGGGATTCCCCGCTTGCCGGCCATGCTGTTAGCCCGAATGGAATCGATGGATACTCCATCGTTGAACCCGCGGTTGACGAGCGCACGAAGCCCACGGGTAAGATCGCCGAATACCTTCACCCGCACTGGGCCAAGGAGGACCCAAAGCGGTTCAAGACCAACGTTGCGAAGTATGAGGTCCACGAACCGCAACAAGACGCTTATGGCGACTGGGCGGCCATTTCAATCGGCGGGCAGTACTACCTTTTTTGCGACTTTCATCCGGCCCATAAGGGAATCCGAATCGCCTGGTTCACTTCCTCTAGCATTGATAAGCCCTTCTCTTTTTGCGGCGAAATCGGCAAGGGCCACCCCGATCCCGATATCGGGTTTGCGGAGGGCCGTTTCTATTTGGTTACCCAGACCTCCAACGACTACGTCAGCCCTGGTCCTTGGGTTGAGAAAGTGGAGGCCCGGGTGGGGGTGGACACCAACAAGGATGGCAAGGCTGATAAGTGGACCGAATGGCAGGAAGTGAAGGAGAGCTATGACTATGTCAAGGGGTTCTCCAAGCAGGTTGCGAAAACCCCCGCCCGCCTCGACCTCTCGGGTTTGCCCGCAGGCTTCGGGTTTCAAGTCGAGCTCAAACTGGCCGATACTACCGCCAATGCCTCCAAACCNCTGATCGAATCTATTGAGCTTGCCCTTGATTAACTTTTAAAAAATATACTGCCCCTCTTCTGCCCATGGATGTCCTCTATCGGCTACATCTTGCATATTGATCTTCTTCGAGATTAGAATCGCCGATGGCCAAGTTTATTCTGACTCTATTATTGGTTGTCGTTTCCGGGTTTGCTCAGGCAGCTAAATACACTCCCGGCAAGTTTCACATTTATTCGCATGCTAATGGTAAGGTTCCAAAGAGTGACTACCAATATTCGGTTTACGTGCCTGAAGATTACAGTCCACAAAAATCATACCCGCTTGTTTTTTGGCTGCATGGTGGGCGTGGACGGGATCATCCCGACAAGGGAAAGCGTAACATGGTCTCCGAACGCTTGTGGGATAATCGCCGTTCCACCGACGCAGGCTATAGCCGAAATGTGGCAGACTACGTGGGGTATATTCTGGTTTCCCCAGTGAAACCAGTGTTGCGATGGAATGCTGAGGTTTTTGCCCGACTTGTAAAACATGTTAAAGGCAATGTGAACGTAGATGAGAATCGGATTTATGTGACCGGTTTTAGCATGGGCGGGCAGGGCACATGGCGCGTTGGTTGTGGTAATGATGGATCCTATAAAATTGCGGCGATGATGCCACTGGGAGCCTGGGGTTGTCGGGAGGTGAAGCGAGGTAAAACCCCGGAAACTTTTAAGACACTAAAAACCGCAGTCTGGAATCTACACTGTCCTTTAGATCCTATCTCCAGGATTTCCGAACAGATGCCCTTGTTTCAGGCGCACTTGGATTTTGGTGGTTATGGGCGTTTTACCATGATTCCCGGTCGTGGTCACATTAGTCGCCCGCGAGGGGACGACCGTGAATTTTTCAGCATGCGAATGGCGTGGATGCTTTCCCAAACCTATGGGACTCCGTTTAATTACGTGCTTAAGGTGAATGATGGCAAGATTGAGAAAGTGGCAAGTGGCGAGCGGCCTTTCACTGGAGATACTAGTGGCTATGGTTTTTATGAGCCTGGCACTGTGGTCAAGATCACCGCCCCTAAAGCCAAGGGAGATAAACCATTTCTTAAGTGGGCGAGCGACAAAGGAAAGTTTGATGATGTAAATTCACCATCCGCATCCTTTACCACTCCAGCAGGCGACGTGACTATATCGGCTATTTATGGGAAGCAACCATTTAAGCTGAGCGTTACCGGCGGCGAGGCAAAACCTAAAGCTCCCAAGCCAGGAGAAGTTGTCACCGTGACGGCTGGTTCAGGTAAATTCTTTTACTGGAAGTCAAATTCCAAGCTTATCGATATTGCGATTCCGACTCAGCGATCTATCAAGTTCGCGATGCCATCGGGTGATGTAACTTTGATTGCTCAGGATAAATAATCGACTTTAAGAGGGAAACCTACTCAAATTATTTGCAGGATCTTCAAACTTGCGTCTGCATAATTAACAGCAACAGATAGAAGTGAGATGAAATATATCAATTTGATATTGGGAGTATTGATGTTGGGATGTGGGAAGAGTCACTCCGATAAAAATAGCTCCAGTGAAAAAGATGCTCTTACCACTGTGAACAGGCAAGGTTCCGCCCCTGCAATACGTAAAATACTTTGCCTTCATGGTGGAGGAGGCAATGCCAAAGAGTTTGAGAATAGTCGCGGAGTAAAGGCGATAAAGGGGGCTCTCGGGAGTAACTATGAATTGGTTTTTGCCCAAGCCCCACATGGCGGTCTGTGGATGCGTGATCCGCCCGAGGGTAAAAGTAAGCCAACTACTGATCCGGATTGGGCATCGCAATCTATCAGCATCTTGAACTCAATTGTACAGTCCCAAGGTCCTTTCTATGGTATTATGGGTTACTCGCAAGGTGCTGCGTTTATACCGGTTTATCTTTCCCGGATTCCAGATGGTACGTTTCAAATGGCTGCCATGTTTGGTGGGTACCTTCCAACTACACATCAAGGGCTTATCACCAATATAAAGGTTGAAGCTCCTTTTGGTAATATTCGTGCATTGGTCTGGGTTGGTGGAAAAGACTGGATTGCCAACGAAAATCTGGCTACGCCGTTTAATAATCCAACTGTTATCCGTGANTCAAAAGCTGGCCACGTTGTGCCTTCCCNATCTAACACGACATTTAATCGTNTCATTCAATTAATTAAAAACGATAGTAACGAATCGGGAACAGGAGAACCTTCTTCCGGATTCTTGAAAACCAAAGCCAAAGCAGAAGCGGGAGATGNAAACGCTCAAAATCTTCTCGGGGTGATGTATGATGTGGGATTTGGTGTGCCAGAAGACGATCAGGAAGCAGTGAAGTGGTATCGAAAAGCTGCTGCTCAGGGCAGTNCGCAAGCCAAGACGCAANTGGATAATCTATTAAAACTAAATCCTAAATTACAGGAAAAGTAAATTTCACCGGAGGCTGTATGGGGGAGAATGTTTCCTGNGTGCGGAATGNGTTCTGACAAGTTTAAAGTTGAGGNCCCATCAATGCAGGTGGGTTTTTGGATCACTCAGTAATCCCGGAAGGGGCCTCTTGGTTCGGCAGCTTTCATNTCACTTTTCCAATTTTTGAACCGAGCCTGAACCATCTCTAATATTTTCGGNTGTTNTTNCGAAAGATCTTTTTTCTCCGACAAGTCGTTTTGTAGGTCAAAAAGCCCGCCCCCTCTGCTGCTTTCAACCCATTTCCAGTTTCCTACCCGCGCAGCTTTATCTAATCGNCTTTGCCAAAACATTTCTGTTCTGGGCGATTTAATTTTACCCTGGAGAACTGGTAAAAAGTCAAATCCATCGAGGATCAGGTTTGTGGGAGTGCTAGTTTTGGTTGCGGCAAGTAGCGTAGGTAAAATTTCCAGAGAAGTTAAAAAGGAGGCATTTGTTTTACCAGGGGCTATTTTTCCCGGCCAGCGGATTATACAGGGNACACGAATACCTCCCTCAAACATTTGTCCTTTGGCGCCTCTTAANGGGGTGTTATCTGCTTTTCCTCCNCCTCCATTATCACTGAAGAAAATAACGATGGTATTGTCGGATATTTTATACGTATCGAGTAAATTTAATATCCNGCCTATGGCTGCATCCATTGCTGTTACAGAAGCGACAAATTCTAGTCTTCTAGCAGGTCGGTTTGGCACAGTATACATTTGGTCCCCATATCGTTTTAGTTTACGTTGCTCTGTGCCGACTTGTGCCTGCAGTTTCGGGTAAAGTTTTTTAAACTTTTCGGGAGCTTGTGCTCCGCTTCGGATTGTTGGATCCAGATTAGAAGCTCCATGTGGAGCATTAAANGGCAGGTAGAGAAAAAATTGTTTTGTATGGTTTTCCTTTAAGAAACGTACTGCCTCGCGTTCGAAGAGATCCGTGCAGTAGGTTCCTTTGTCTTTTGTGGTCGGAGTATTATTCCGGTACATTGATGGAACGCCATATCGTTCATGAGTAAAATAATCGATGCCCGTATTAACAAACCCGTAAAAGTCATCAAAGCCACGAGCCANAGGTAAATAACGTTTATGAACGCCCAAATCCCATTTTCCGAAGATGCCGTTTATGTAACCGGCTTGTTTAAGGATTTTTGGTAGNAATATTTCGCGTGTATCCATTCCTCCAACCCGTTCAAAAGTTCCTTCATATTCACCAGCTTTATACTTGTATCCGTAATCTGGAGCTTCATTGCGGATCATATCATAGATACCGTTTCTTTGNGGATATCTCCCTGTAAGTAAGGCGCCACGGGANGGAGTGCAAGCTGGCCAAGCAACATAAAAATTGGTGAGCTTTACGCCACCCTTTGCTAGTTTATCCAGATATGGAGTTATAATTTCGGTTGATCCAAAACAGCCAAGATCACGGTAGCCTTGATCATCAGAAACAATCAAAACGATGTTGGGNGGTTGATTTGCCAAAAGATAGAATGGCAAAAAACACAGAAAAAGGAGTCGTAGATACATAAGNCAATTGCAAACTGACCGCGAGTGTTTGCCAATAAAATTTTTTGATTGGTGAACTTTTAATTATTTCTNATTTGGCCATTGAGGTGCGACTATAAATCCTCTCAAAGTTTCGAGGTAGCCTGANGAATNNGGTTCAAGTTGGGCTACCAAAATGGGGTTTTGGCTTGAGCTAAAATGTGCCTGCAGGANGTTTGTTAATTTNGCTCGGGATAGAAGTCTGTTANTTGAGGCTTCCAGTCTTGGGGCAAGCCAGTAGGGTTTGGTAAGTACAGTCCAAAGTGCCTCCTGAGNATGTTCAGGTAGTTGGTCTTNGCCATGTCGGATCCAAAATCCCTTGAGGTGGTGAGGATTGAGAGTGGATAGGCAGTNACTATCTTTTTCGCTTNGTTTNCGGTAAAAGAGCCAGCCCTTAACAAAGGCCTGACGATTGATGGGGTCGTTTTCAGTNAGGTTTTCCAGTTCCCGGTCCATATTCTCCTGAGTGCTACGGGGAAGTTGTTTTTTGAATAGGCGTTCTTTTTTTGATGCCAGATTGTCGGATGTGTTGGGGCCTATAAACTCATGCTCCAGGCAGTCTGGGGTTAATTGAAGAAAATATTTAACCGCTGTTTCCCAGTGGATGATTTGTTTGTTTCCACGGAAGAGGAAATCAATCTCTCCTAATGTACGTTTTCCATCCTTAATCTGGAGGTTGCTTGCTATGACTTTAAATTCTGTAAGATGTTCAAGCCAGAAGTGGATTAAGGCCTCAAAGTATCGGCCAACCCGGTGGCTGGAAAGTTGCTCCAAATAAGAGAGTAGAGGATTAGGATCCTTATCAAGTTGATGGAGTTTATCTAAAGCTCCAGCAAAAATGTCATCGCAATCCTGNTCGGAAAAAATAGGGTATTCGGGNGTTTTGGCTTTCAACATTGTTGGGCTTTTCATCACCCATGCCAAATCTCGTACCCTAGGATGTTTAAATGTTTCTTGCATCAATGATTTCAAAGCGATTTCAGCGTCCTTTCAAAATAGAATGAGCTAACCTGTATCATTCACCCAGCTTTTTACTTTTAGTTATTTAGTAGTTATAAAATGCGTCAAAGGTTGCCACTATATCTCGGAGCCGTTAATATGAGTTGCATGAAATCCATTGTTATAGCTTTGTTTTTCTTTGTCTTTTCCTGTGAGTTCTTTGCTGCTCAAAGGGATGGATTGTGGCAATCGCATTCTCCGCGACAGGAACTTAGTCCGAAATTTCAAAATGACGGTGGGATCCTTCAGATTAATGNGGAGGGANGTTCAGGTGCAATAGGTCAGTGGCAGGCGCATTTTTCGGTNAAGGGCGGNCATTACTACCGNTTTNCTGCGGTTCGTAAAACGTGGGGTATCGATAGGCAAAATGTGCAGCGGCACGTAGTCGAACGATTGATCTGGCTTGATGCTGCTGGCAAAAAAGTAAACCGCGATGAGCCGACGTATTCCTCTTATCGGCCTGGTACGGCACCTCGAGCAGAGCCTGAATTTCCCCGCATGACAGGCGTAATGACTGCCGGTGGATGGGATGAGGTGCTCGATATCTTCCGTGCGCCAAAGGCAGCAACACAAGTAAAAGTGGAACTTTGCCTGCGTTGGTTGAATGATGGTCGGGTAAGTTGGAGACATGTCTCGATAAAACCAGTTGCTGAACCCAAGCCGCGCAAAGTGCGACTGGCCACGATTCACTTTCAGCCGCGTGAGGGTAAGTCAAATAACGAAAAGTGTAAGCTCTTCGCGCCATTGATCGCTGATGCTGCAGGGAGTAAGGCTGATTTGGTGGTGTTACCTGAGACACTCACATATTATCATAGCGGCCGTACCTTTGCTGAATGTGCTGAATCCATCCCCGGGCCGTCTACTGATTACTTTGGAAAGCTCGCCAAGAAACACAATCTTTACCTTGTGGCGGGGCTTCTCGAACGTGATGCAAATTTAATTTACAATGTTGCGGTGCTCATCGGCCCGGACGGCCGTGTTGTTGGTAAATATCGAAAAGTATGTCTCCCGAGGGGCGAGATAGAAGGAGGGATTTCGCCGGGTAAAACATATCCGGTTTTCCAAACCCGATTCGGGAAGGTAGGTATGATGGTTTGTTATGATGGATTTTTCCCTGAGGTTGCCCGCAACTTAAGTAATAATGGAGCTGAGATTATTGCATGGCCTGTGTGGGGGTGTAATCCAATGCTTGGGGCGGCACGTGCCTGTGAGAACCACGTTTACGTTGTTAGTAGTACGTATACTGATGCTTCCCGTAACTGGATGATATCTGCTATTTATGGCCATGATGGGAAGCCCCTGGCCCAGGCAAAAGATTGGGGTACAGTTGCCGTTAGCGAAGTAGATTTAAATAAACGTATCTACTGGCACAGCTTGGGCGATTTTAAAGCTCAGATTCCGGCTCATCGGCCGCCGAGTAGGTAAGGGTAGCTACTATGGATCGTAGAAATTTTATCATTAACTCCAGCTGGTCAACATTTGGCTTGGTCACAATGTGCTCCTCGGCGCAAAAGGATAGCCCCTTTGCTGTGGTGTTGGGAACAGCGCAGGATGGAGGGTATCCGCAAGCGGGCTGTAAAAAGGATTGCTGTAAAGGATTGTGGGAAGATGTATCAAGACGTCGAGATGTTGCGAGTTTGGGGATTATTGATCCGGTTACTGAACAGCGTTGGTTTATTGAATGCACCCCTAGTTTTCCCCGTCAGGTTCGTCGATTGGATGGTGCTTACCCAAAGTTAGGGGGGNAAATCGATGGTATCATGCTCACCCACGCCCATATTGGGCATTATGCCGGGCTTATTCATCTGGGGCGTGAAGTGATGGGCGCAAAAAGTGTCTTGGTACATGTTATGCCGCGTATGGAGAAATTTCTTCGGACTCAGGGGCCCTGGAGTCAGTTGGTTGAGCTAAAGAATATTGAGCTTAAGCCTATGCGGGATAATCGCCCGGTTCATCTGAATAATAGAATCAAGGTTTACCCCTTTCTTGTGCCCCACCGCGATGAGTTTTCTGAAACGGTTGGGTTCAAAATCGAAGGGCCCTCAAAGAAAATACTATGGTTACCTGACATTGATAAATGGGAAAAATGGAATACTCCCCTGGAGAAGGTATTAAGGGGCGTGGATGTTGCATACCTGGATGGCACATTTTATGCACAAGGAGAATTGCCTGGTCGGGATATGTCAAAAATTCCACATCCATTGATTGCTGAAACAATCCGCCGTTTAGAGGGCAAGGAGGATTCTTTGCGCCGTAAGGTTCGTTTTATTCATCTTAATCATACTAATCCTGCTCATAATCCAAATAGTGTCGCCNCCAGGCAAATCGAGAAGGCGGGGATGTGTGTTGCCGTCCAAGGCGAAAGAGTAGAACTTTAAATGTCGTTGGATAAGAGTAATTACNGCCTGATGCGTTTACTGTTTCTGTTTTTGGTTTGTTCACTTTATGCGGGTGAGTCTGGTTCGTTAGTGATCGTAGGTGGAGGAGGAACGCCGGAAAATGTACGCAGGCATTTTGTGGAACTTGCTGGCGGGAAAAAGGCGCGGATAGCAGTTTTACCACAAGCCTCCAGTCGCCTTAATCGCGGTGAGGCTTCGGTGGAGGTGTATACCAAGCTCGGAGCCGGTGAGGTTTACCCCGTAACCCTAGATGATTCAAACAAAGCGCGGGCACTGATTAACAAGGCTACGGCCATCTGGTTTCCCGGTGGCAGCCAGAGGCAGTTGTATCAGCAGCTGGATAAGGCGGGATTAGTGGATTTTATCCGTTCGCGGCATCGTGCAGGGATTCCCATTGCCGGGACCAGTGCGGGTGCGGCCATTATGTCTGAGCTTATGATTCCCGATGCGCCTGAAAAGCCCGGTTTAGTGGGAGGCAATACTCCAATTACCAAGGGACTGGGATTGGTGCCTGAATTGATCATTGACCAGCACTTCATTGCCCGTCACCGGATGGATCGGCTTTTAAGCGCAGTTATGGATCATTCGGACCGAATAGGAGTTGGTATAGGTGAAGCGACAGCAATTATCGTTCGGGGCGGTAGGTTTACCGTTATGGGGAAAGGTAGCGTGGTGGTTATGGATGCGCGTAAGGCAAACATTTACAAAGTTAAATCAGGCAAGCTGCAGAGTGGGAAACATATGGGCTTACATGTCTTAGAACCAGGGCAATCATATCAGTTTAAGTAATTTAGATGAGACTTTTTTGCTTTCTTTTAATTCTCTTTTTTCAGACCGCAAGGTCGGCAGATATTACATTATCTTTGGGTAAACCTTCAGAAGCCGGGCTGGATCCGGTCATTCTAGAGTCGGGTCTAAAGATGTATCGTAAAGCCATTGAGAAAGATGAAGTGAGGAGTGCGGTTATCCTAATTGCGCGCCAGGGACGGGTAGTTGTGCATGAGGCTTTGGGATGGAAGGATAAGGAGCGTGGTATACCGCTCAAAAAAACCGCCATGTTTCGTATGGCATCCAATACCAAGCCCGTTGTGGCGACAGCCATCGCGATTTTGGCAGAGCAAGGTAAGTTACGTTTTGATAACCCAGTCCATCGCCATCTCAAGTCCTTCGATAACGCCAAGGCGAGAGAGATTACTTTGTATCATTTATTGACTCATACAAGTGGTTTTCGAATAAAACCAATTTTCTTCGAGCCACTCATAAAAAAATCTGCGAAACATCCAAACGCACCCAGCTTGAGACTGGAGGTGGACCGTTTTGGAAAAGTTGGGGCAGTTGAGCCTATAGGAAAAAGTTATAGTTACAGTAATGCAGGTTATAATACGCTGGGGGCAGTGGTTGAGACAGTTTCAGGTAAGNCGCTCGAAAACTATCTGGATCACCTGGTCTATGAACCACTTGGGATGGATGACAGTTATCATCATGAAGTGGCTGAAAAAATGGATGGAAAATTGGATCGTATGTCGGTTGTTTACTACCGTCGTGAAGGTAAATGGATAGCGGGCTGGAAGCCGGGTTTATCTCCAAAGTATCCTTTTGTGCGGGCTTCGGGAGGTATGATTTCCACAGCAATGGATTATGCTGTGTTTTGCCAAATGTATCTCAACGGTGGCATTTATGGAGGTAAAAGAATTTTGAAAGCAGAGACAGTAAAATTAATAACGACCCCGCATACCGCTTCTCTCTNTTCACCTGCTGAACAAATGAAGCAATCCCATTATTATGGTTATGGTTGGCGCGTGCACAAGGATGGTGTTTACGGTCATACGGGTTCTGATGGAACTGCTGCTTGGGTGGATCCCAAGAATCAATTGATCGTGNTGGTTTTCACCCAGAGTCCTTCGGGGAGTTTATTGCGCGACCGCTTTTTTAAGCTCATGCAGTTGGCCGTTGAGTAGCTCTAATTAACCTACACTTGTAATAAGCCGATATTCTGTTTCTCTTGTTTTTGCCTTCACTTGCAATTAGTCAGAAATTTTTTACCGTAATTACTGATTGGAAAGTGTTTGGGGGCATTAAATTATGATACTTAGAGAAATTGCTTCACTGATTTCAGGTGCCTTGGAAGGCGATGGTTCGATTGAAATTAGCGGGGTCCAAGGAATAAAGGATGCTGGCGAAGGGGATATTACTTTTATTGGTAGCAACAAATATTTGAATTATCTTCATGATTGCAGTGCTTCTGCAGTTATAACGGCAGAGCGAATTGAAACATCTCTTTCTCAAATTATTGTTGCTCAACCGGAGTTGGCTTTTGCTCGTCTCATTAGCGAGTTCTATCCCGAACCACTTGCTAAGCCGGGCATTCATTCCAGTGTTGTCGTTGGCGAAAATGTAAAGCTGGGTGATAATATTTCTTTGGCCGCAGGGGTTAGTATTGGGGATGGTGTGGTGATAGGTGATGGGGTGGTATTGCATGCTAATGTGGTAGTCGGTAATAATTGTATTATTGGAGATCACAGTATCCTGCACCCTAATGTTACTCTATATCGAAATTCGCAGTTGGGCCAACGCGTTATCCTTCACTCTGGAGTGGTGATTGGAGCTGACGGATTTGGCTATACGGTCGATGAAGTAGGTCGACATTTTAAAATTAATCAGGTTGGTCGTGTGGTGATTGAGGATTATGTTGAAATTGGGGCCAATAGTTGTGTGGACCGGGCAGCCTTTAACACGACTCTGATAAAAGAGGGAACCAAAATAGATAATTTGGTTCAGGTAGCTCATAATTGCACGGTGGGGGAACACTCCATTTTGGTGTCTCAAGTAGGACTGGCCGGCAGTGTAAAGTTAGGGCACCACGTTGTGTTGGCGGGACAGGTGGGGGTGGGGGATCATGTTACGCTTGGAGATCAGGTGACACTTACTGCAAGGTCCGGTGCCTTTCGGGATGTTGAAAGTAACGCAGTCGTTAGTGGATTTCCAGTTGTTCCCAATACCCAATGGAAGAGGGAAATTGCTTCCCTGCCCAAGCTTCCTGATTTGATAAAACAGGTCAGGAAATTGGAAGCTCGACTGGATGCGATGGAATAGGGGTTCAGGCCCTGGAGTAAACTCGAATTTCAGTTTCCTTTGGCTCAACCAATACTTGAATTAACTTTTTATTTTGTTTCTCTTCTCGGACAAATCTCGATAATTAAACTCATGAACCTGATCATTAGTCTAAAGGCTACGTTTGTCCTAACCTCGATTTTTGTTTTNTCCCTTTTTTCTGAGGGAAAGGAAGCGATCACGCACTCGTTTCTGGGAGTAGGTAAGGCCAACGGCGTGGTGATTGTGGGTGAAGATCGAAAGGTGCAATGGCGTTTTGAAATGCCCGCGAGTGATGGTTGGGTGTTATCCAATGGAAATGTATTATTGGCGTTGTACGGCACTAANGATTTTCCCAATGGAGGAGTGGTAGAGGTGGATCGAAAAACTAAAAATATTGTTTGGTCTTATAAGGGGCAGCAGAAAGAGATCAGCACAGTGCAGNCCTTNGGTTCGGGGAAGTATTTGGTGGCTGAACTAGGCCCCAAACCCCGTGCGATTGTGATTAACCGNAAGGGCGAGATACTAAAATCCACACCCTTTACCTGTCAGAAAAAGAATTTTCATATGCAAACCCGCATGTTGCGGGTGCTTCCCAATGGCAATTACATTGCGCCACACCTCTTGGATTTTGCAGTAAAGGAATACAATCCAGATACCGGCAAGGTGTTACGCAGTTTTCCGACTGATGACCGGGGGCGGGACAAGCGTGATTGGCCCTTTACAGGTATTCGTCTGGCCGATGGAAANACCCTCATCGGTTGCACCAATGGAAACCGTGTCATTGAAGTGGATACCGAGGGTAAGATTGTCTGGAGTGTGGAAAATGGGGATATAGGCGAAAATCTATTTGATGATGCCTGTGGGATACAACGTTTGCCTAATGGCAACACTGTCATTACCAGTTACCACGCCAAAGGGAATGCAGTGAAATTGTTTGAAGTCACGCGTGATAAGAAAGTCGTGTGGCGTTATAATGGTCAAAAAGCCGGTTTCCATCACTTTCAAATCCTCACCACCAATGGTAAGCCGATCAAGAAAAACACCTGGAAATAAAATGATTCAATTAATTGTCCTGCTAAGTTTCATATTGGCTGTTTCTCTCCCTGCCAGGGAAGCCAAACCCAATATCCTCTTCATCATGGCCGATGACCTCGGCTGGATGGATCTCGCTTGTCAGGGCAATAAATTGGTCGAAACACCGAATCTGGACCGGTTGGCCAATCAAGGTATGCGGTTTACTGATGCCTATGCGGCTGCGCCAGTGTGTTCGCCGACGCGTTGCGCGGTCTTAACGGGACAGGCTCCTGCGCGAATTGGCCTTACCACACATTTGCCGGGAATGTATTTCCCGAAAGACAACCGTCCGCAACCGGCGGTTTTAACCAAACAACTTAATACCGAATATGTTACTATCGCTGAGCGTTTGCGTGAAGCAGGATACAAAAGTGCTTTTTTGGGTAAATGGCATATTGCTTCGAGTGTAGGGAAGGGAGGGAAGGTAGCTCCAGAGCTTTCACCCTTAGGGCAGGGTTTTGACATTAATATCGGAGGTACTTCTTATGGAGGGCCGCCNAGTTTTTTCTCTCCTTACCGTAATGGAGAACTGAAAGACGGGCCCAAGGGTGAGTATCTTCCTGATCGATTGGTTAATGAGACGGTTGATTTTATTAATAAAAATAAGGCCAAACCATGGATGGCACACTTATGGTTTTACACGGTGCACTGGCCTATGCAGGCGCCTGAACCCTTGCTCAAAAAATATGCTAACCGGAAAGGTCCAGGTCTTAATGATACACGTTATGGGGCGATGATTGAAGCCATGGATATTGCAATTGGCAGATTACTCAGGGCGCTGGATGAGATGGGGGTATCTGAAGAGACACTACTGGTTTTTACCAGTGACAATGGCGGGTTTGCCGGTGTGTCTGATTGTCGTCCGCTACGGGAATCCAAAGGTCACCTTTATGAAGGCGGCATCCGGGTGCCGATGATCGTACGGTGGCCGGGGAAAGTGAAGCCAGGCACCTTATGTGATACACCGGTGATTAGTATGGATTTTTTCCCGACATTCCTAGAGTTAGCCAACTTGAAGCCGGGTAAGCAACCAATTGATGGTGAAAGTCTTCTCCCGCTTTTAAGCCAGAGTGGAGCATTAAAGCGCAAGGCGATTTATTTTCATTATCCGAACTACGCTTGGCACATGGGCAATCGGCTGGGGAGTGTTATTCGTGAGGGTGATTGGAAACTCATTCGCAATTACGATGATAATTCATTGGAACTATATAATCTTCCGCGGGATTTAAGCGAAAAGAAAAATGTTGCTAAACAAAACCCCCAGCTCGTCTCACGCCTGAATAAAAATCTTACAACTTGGCTTAAAGCAACCGGTGCTCCCATGCCGCGTCCACCAAAAGGCAATTAATACAAAAAGTTTTCTGATCAATTGATGGGGCAACGTGTGATTGAAAAAAATCACACATTATGCTAAAGCTTCGCAAGGAGGTTTGGATGGGTAAGGTGATCAAGACAGGCGTGGTGGCAACTCGCGAAAAGAATGGACAAACAGAAGTGCTCCTGGTTTCCACTAAGAACAATGGCTGGGGAGTACCCAAGGGCAATCTGATGCCCGAGCTGGGCAAGAAGAAGACTGCACTGGAGGAGGCCTACGAGGAAGCAGGTGTGCTCGGGGAAATTGACGGGGGCAAAAAGGCTACCATTGAACATCCAGATTGGATTCTTGACCTGTATCCGATGAAAATATCCAAGCTCCTCAAGAAATGGCCTGAAATGGACTGGCGCGAGCGTGAATGGGTTCCACTCAAAAAGGTGAACAAAAGATTAGGTTANTCGGCCTTGGTGGAGTGTGTTGAAGAGCTCGCAGGTTAAATTGGTAATTAAAGTCAATAGTTCTCCAGTTGTCGGTTCGCTTTTCTTCCCGTAGCATGCGGCTGATGCGTTTGCTAATTCTTATGATGGCGATTGCCTGCACGGCTTTGGCACGGCCCAATATTCTATTCATCATGTCTGATGACCATGCTTCTGAGGCCATTGGTGCNTATGGCTCTTGGCTTAAGAAATACTGTACTACTCCCACTATTGACCGATTGGCCGCTGAGGGTATGCGTTTTACNAATGTTTGCTGCAATAACTCTATTTGTTCACCGAGTCGGGCAAGTATTCTTACCGGCCAATACAGTCATAAGAATGGGGTGCCCAGCCTTAATGGAGCCATCAATGAGGATTCACCGCAGGTGGCAGCTGAATTGCAAAAGGTCGGCTATCANACGGCTGTTTTTGGTAAGTGGCACCTNACTTCTCAACCAAAAGGGTTTGATGCTTATAAGGTTACCCGTGGGCAGGGCTCATGGTTTGATCCGGCCTTCTATACCCAGACGGGACAGTGGTATGGAAAAAAGAGAAAACGGGACCTGGTGCCCAGCGAGAAACATGAAGGTTACTGCTCAGATGTATACACTGATCAGGCGCTTCAGTGGCTTAAGGCGCGTGACACTAAGAAACCATTCTGTATGATGCTGCATTTTAAGGCTCCGCATCATTCTTATGAATACCCCGAACGCTGGAAGGATTATCTGAAGGATACGTTGATTCCTGAGCCGCCCAGCCTGCATGAGGACGCGGAAAAAACCAGTCCGCTGCTAAAGGGGGTGCATACCTGGCATATGGTGGATAAAAACGGTTACTTTGGTCGGCATGAAAGTGATGAGGAGCCGCCAATGTGGCCGCATGATGGCAGTATTCGCAGTAAGACTTCAGCAGCCTACCAGCACATGATCCACAAGTACTTGCGCGCAGTAGGCGCAGTGGATGACAATATCAAGCGAGTTATCGATTATTTGGCAAAAGAGCGCATCAAGGATGACACTTTGATTATCTACACCAGCGATCAAGGTTATTGGTTAGGCCAGCACGGTCTTTATGATAAGCGCCTGATTCTTGAGGAATCTCTCAAGATGCCCTTGATTGTGCGCTACCCCAAAGAAATTAAGGCCGGTTCAGTGAATGAGGCCTTGTGTAGCAATGTGGATTTTGCCCCTACATTACTGGATATGGCTGGAGTGGAAATACCCCAAGCCATGCAGGGTTTTAGCTTGAGGTCGCTTTTGCGAGGGAAAAAACCGGCCAACTGGCGGAAAGGAATCTGGTACGCCTACTGGGCTACCGGTCATTACCATTGGGGAGTGCGTACGCAAAAGCATAAGCTCATTCGCTTTGCGGGAACTAGTGATTATGAATTTTATGATTTGAAGAAAGACCCTTTTGAAATGAATAATCTTGCCGGTCATATCGGCTATAAGAGTGTCATTACCGAGACCGGTCAGCTTTTGGAAAAATTAATTAAACAAGTCGACATCAAACCAGATCAAATGCCCGGAGCAAAAAATAAATGAAAAAGATACGGTTAACCATATTGGCTTTTTGCCTCTCTCTTTCTGCCTTTGCAACTGATAATAAGGAATCTTACAACTTGTTGGTGATCCAGACTGATGAGCATCATTTCAAGACGCTCGGCTGTTACGGCGGTAAAATCGTCAAGACCCCTAATATCGATTGGATTGCCAAGAATGGTGCGATTGCCACCAGTTTCTATGCCACAACACCCGTATGCTCACCCTCACGAGGTGCGCTCATGAGTGGTAAATATCCACAGCATACGCCGGTTACCAACAACAACATCAAGCTGGATGATGATATTGTTACTTTTGCTGAGGTACTGCGCCGTAAGGGTTATGCCACCGGTTATGCCGGCAAATGGCATCTGGATGGCGATGGCAAGCCCCAGTGGGGGCCCAAGCGTAAATTCGGCTGGGAAGATAATCGATTTATGTTCAATCGCGGTCATTGGAAAATGTTCGCAGATGGGCCCAATGGGCCGCAGGTGGGATCAACGAAGAATGGCCGGCCTGACTATGGTATAAAAGGCGCTGATGAAAAGAGTTTCGCCACTGATTGGCTCACCGACAAGGTCATCAACTTTGTGAACGAGAAAAAAGGTAAATCCTTTTGCTACATGGTAAGCTATCCTGACCCGCACGGCCCTAATACCGTACGCGCGCCTTACGACACTATGTATGAGGACGTGAAGCCGCCTATTCCACGTTCAGTCAATAAAACCCGTGCGCAAACCCCAAAGTGGGCTGCCAAGGCTCCTCGCATTACTGCTGATACGATCCGGCTTCTGATGCCCAAGTATTACGGCATGGTAAAGTGTTTGGATGATAACATTGGCCGTATTCTCGATACGCTTCGCAGGAATGGGCAGATTGATAATACCATCATCGTCTTTACCAGTGATCATGGTGATCTCTGCGGAGAACATGGAAGGCTGAATAAGGGTGTCCCCTATGAGGGTTCTGCGCGTATTCCTTTCCTTATTTATACCCCAGGTAAAATCAAAGGCGGAACCGTAGTTAATGAAGCCTTAAGTTGCATTGATTTCATGCCTACAGTGATGAACCTGATGAATACCAAGCACGGACAAAAGGTCGATGGGCGTGATGCAACAGCTCTCTTTACTGGAGTCAAAACTGATTGGAGTGATATGGCTTTTATCCGTTCCACCAGTGTGAGTAAACCATGGCTTTGTGCAGTGAGTGATCGCTATAAACTTGTTTATTCAGAAATGGGGGATCCGTGGCTTTTTGACCTAGAAAAAGATCCTGATGAGCTGATTAATCTTTTTAATGATCCTGAATCAAAAGACGTTATCACTACAATGACTGATCAATTGCAGAGATACTGTAAACTTCAAAAGGACCCCTTTGCGGATTTGCCCGAAATTAAGTCGGCAATAACCGCAGCGTTGGGGAATTAGTTGCATCTATTATTGACGGCTAGGGGTTGCAGAGCGAACCTTTCTCTATGCCAAAAAAGCAAGAACAGAACCGTCGTGAATTTATTGAGACTACGGGCAAGGTAACGGCCGCTTCGGCGCTAGCGGGTGTAGCCATTCCTCACGTACATGCCGCTGTTGATGATACAGTTAAGGTCGCATTGGTGGGTGCTGGTGGGCGTGGGACTGGGGCTGCAAATAATGCGTTATCGGTTTCTGCCGGGCATGGGCCTACAAAACTGGTAGCCGCAGCCGATATTTTTGAGAGTAAACTCAAGAGTAGCCTTAACGGGCTCTCAAAAAAATATAAGGAAAAGGTGGATCTTGGTAAGAAGGGTAAAAATGGTTTACCGGAGCGCGCCTACGTTGGATTTGAGGCATACAAGGAAGCGATAAACAATTTAGATAAGGGTGATGTGGCCATCTTCACCACACCTCCGGCATTCCGTTGGGTTTTTTATAAGTACGCCGTGGAGCGCGGGATCAATGTGTTCATGGAAAAACCTGTGACTTCTGATGGTTATGGAACCAAGAAGATTCTGGAAATAAATAAGCTGGCTAAGAAAAAGAACCTTAAGGTGGGTGTGGGCCTTATGTGCCGGCACAGTCGTGCGCGAGGCGCCATGGCTGATAAAATACAGGAAGGCGCAATCGGAGATGTGGTCCTCATGCGTAGTTANCGGATGCATGGACCGGTGGCATCAGCTCGCTCAATCCCTCAGAAGATGCGTAATGAATACAAGGATTTGGAGGAGATTCGCTGGCAAATCCGCCGTTTCCATAGCTTTATCTGGGCTAGCGGAGGATGCTTCAACGATTATTATATTCACAATATTGATGAATGTTGTTGGATGAAGGGGGCAGCCATGGGGGATCCTGAGCACACAGGTGGTGATCCACTCAACGTGATGGGCTCTCTGGAAAAATGGAGCTGGCCGATAATGGCTCAAGCTACGGGGGGTAAACATTATACGAAGAATAAGCAGGGCCAGCCTTATGTAGATCAGAATTTCGATAACTATTCAGTCGAATATACATATGCCGATGGTACTAAGTTGATGCATTATGGCCGAACCATTGAGGGCTGTCACAATGAGTTTGCCAGTTATATTCACGGAACCAAGGGCTTTGGTACTTTTTCAAAGAACGGTCATTGGCCAGCGCCGAGTGCACTCTATACCGGGCTGACACCCAACCCAAAGAATCAGACATGGAAGTTTCCGGCTCGCGAAACTAATCCTTATCAGGATGAATGGGATGATTTATTNGATGCAATCCGAAATGATAAGCCATACAACGANGCCGAGCGGGGAGCATTGGCCAGTCAGGTTTGTAATATGGGACGAATGGCNGCACATACNGGCCAGAAGGTTATGTGGGATGATGCATTGAATGCGGATCCGCTGGCTCCGGATTTGGAAAACCTCGTCGGTNTTGANGGAGANGCACCGGTGAAGGCAAATGCAGATGGATCTTATCCTGCTCCGCAACCAGGTATTACCAAGAACAGAGAGTATTAATTTACGTCATAAACTTGCCCCCGCCTTCTCTTCATTGCAGAATGTGCGGGGTTTTTTATGGCCAAGGAAGAATCAAACACTCCTCCGCGGGATGATATCATTAAGTTTTTTACCAAGACCGCAGTAATCGCGGCTGTGGTGTATTTCGGTTTCTATTCCTTTGACCAGTGGATGCGTAAAAAAGATGGGCCATGGGAGGTGACTTTTGATAAGGATGCCAATGGGACGCCCATATTGACTATAAACTGGGCCGCGCGTGATTATTCAAACTGCACGGTACTGTTTCATGGAGATTCGGTGCCGGAAGGGTTTGAGCTTGTGAAGACCAACTATGTGGATCCTTCGCACCTACCGCTAAAGGTCCCTTTTGGAGAGTGGTTTTTTGCAGATCTTACCTATCTTCCAGGTACAGTGACCTATAATTTTTTTGCGGAAGATGCTAACGCGTCTAGTAAGGGCAGACGTCATGAGATTGAGCTCTTGCCGCGTGGGTTAGTAGTAAATCGAAAAGAATATCCGTGGAAAGCAGGGATGCAGATTGAGGTGAGTACTGGTGATAAGCGCGATTGGAAGAAAACTGATATTAAATATTAGTCTCTCATGGGAGGCAGAGCTCCCGGCACGTTCTCAAAATCAAAACCTCGAATTGATTCGGCTGCCAAAGTGCCAATAGTCCGCCTTAGAGGAATAATACTGGGGCCTTTTTCGGTGGGATGCACTCGGTTGCACAGGAAAATGACTAAGCTCTGTGAAAACGGATCAATCCACATTGAGGTGCCTGTGAAACCTGAATGTCCGTAAGAGCCTAGGGGAAACATGCTGCCTCGAGGGCTTGAATAGCCGGTATCAATATCCCACCCCAATCCACGACGAGCGGTTAAGCTAGGAGGGGTTTGCACGGAAGTCATCAGATTTATGGTTGCTGAACTAAATAGGCGGATTCCATCGAGTTCACCTTTTTGAAGAAGCATTCGGGCATAACGAGCAAGATCTGGAGCGGTCGTGAAGAGACCGGCGTGGCCAGCAACTCCTTTTGTTTTCCGCGCTCTTGGATCATGCACAATTCCTTGAAGGACCTTGCCTTCGGTTACTGTTGTCGGTGCGACACGGCCAATTTTTTCTGTGGGTGGATTGTAGCCCGTATCATGCATTTTTAATGGCCCAAATATTTCCTTTTCGCAAAATACATCCAATCTTTGATTGGTGGTTCTCCTGAGAATTTCATCAAGCAGTTGGAAATTGATGTCGCTGTAGATAAATTTTTCACCCGGTTTTGCGCGCAATTTTTCAGAGACACATTTTGCTATGCATTCGGTGTGACCTTCCCAACCTGTGACTGATATATCCGGCCTTAAGCCGCTTGTATGAGTTAAGAGATGTTTAATTGTAACTTCATCTCGTCCTTCACCATCGAATTCCTGAATGTATTTTTTTACTGGATCATGAATATCTAATTGTTTGCGTTGGTGGAGTAGCATTATCGCTGGCGTAGTGGCGACGACCTTTGTGAGTGATGCAGCGTCATATATAGTGTCAATCTGTGTGAGCGAATGAATGGGAGTTGTACTTGCTTTGCCGTAAGCTTTGCAGAATTTGCTATCTTTGTGTTCAATCCATAGGACACCCCCTGGGAGGCGTTTTTCTCTTTGGCCCTTGGCGATCGCAGTTTTGATGGACTCCAGTTTGGATAGGTTAAAAGGCTGTTGGGGTTGTTTTTTCCCAATTGGAGAGTTATCGATCAAGTTGATACAGCCAAGAGAAAGTATTGTTAAAAATATAATGTATGTAATTTTTTGGGGAAAAGTGGCCATCGTTAGGGCCAATCTTACCTGTGTTACACCCAGGATTCAAGGAGGCTTGCAGTAGGCCTGATGATCTGGAATGATTTTGGCATCTCTAAATGTATATACGGGTTGTTATTTTTTGTTTAGCGATTTTTTGCGGTGCGTTTGTTTCGGGGCAATCGCAGTATTTGGAGCCACCAGATGCGGCAAAAGAGCTTTTTGCGTCGCGCCCAATGCCGCGGGTTTCATTAAGCCCCAAGGGTGATAATTTGTTGATCGCAGAACGGTACCGTTTTCGCCGTATTGCAGAACTGGCATCCAAAGTAACGGCTCTGGCTGGAATTCGCTTGGATTCGCAAAATAATGGGCCTGCTCTACCTGAATATTATTTTCGTATGGATCTAAAAAAAGGGATTCCTGCGGGTAAAACACAAGCACTACGGCTTCCGGGTGGACTGAGACGTTATAGCCTTCCGATTTGGTCGCCAAATGGGCAAAAATTTGCATTTTTACAATATAATCGCACTGAGGTTCTTATTCATGTGGGTGATGCTAAGACCGGGGTAATTAAGTCTTTCCCAAAATTAAAACTGAACGCTGCGGGGGGCCGGGCTTTTCAGTGGCTTCCGGATAGTAAAGGATTGTTGTGTTTGGCAATCCCTGCGGGTCGTGGTGAATCCCCAACAGCACCCAGAGGGCCGGTTGGGCCGGTGGTTCAGGAGACCGGTCCCAAGGAAACACCAGTTTTAACCTATCCGGATCTTCTTCAGAACGAACATGATGAAAAATTGTTCGATTATTATCTTACAGCCCAGCTAATAAGCTTGGACATTCATAGATCACAAATCAAGAAGCTTGGTCGACCTTCTATTTTCGGCAAATTTGATATTTCACCTGATGGTAGATATGTATTGGTTGAGCGGGTTCACCCTCCTTATTCATATCAATCACCGGCNCAGTTTTTCCCACGGAGTATCGAGGTATGGGACCTCAAGGCTAAGGCTTCAGTTAAGCACGTTTCAATCCGTCCCGCCACAGAAGATGTGGTGACTGGCGGAGTACCGCTTCAGCCAAGAGGGCATCACTGGCGTCCCACAGGGCCTGCGACAATCGCTTGGGTTGAGGCACTTGACGGNGGGGATCCGTCGAGGGAGGTGGATTATCGTGACCGGNTAATGATGTTGGAAGCCCCATTNACNGGACGAGCAAGGAAAATCACCTATTTGGANAATCGTTTTTCCAANATTTATTGGGGTCAAACCCGTAATGTGGCACTGGTAAGAGAATATGAAAGTAGCCGGGACTGGTATAAAATCTGGTTGGTGGATCCGGATAATCCGGATATTCCCGATCGGTTGTTATGGAGTCATTCTGTAGATGAACGTTATCGCCATCCCGGNTATCCNTTGATGCGACAATTACCCAACGGAAAGCGGGCAATGCGCGTGCATCAGAATTCTATTTATTTAAATGGGAATGGTTCTTCAANNGANGGGGATAGACCATTTTTGGACCGTCTTGATCTGGTAAAGTTTGAGCGTGAACACTTGTTTAAATGTTCTGAAGACAGTTATGAGGCAGTTGTAGCTCTAACTTCCGATGATGCTTCGCAGTATGTGACTCGGCGCGAAACCTCCGAAGAACACCCTAATTATTTTTTGAGAAAATTGGATGATCCGCAACGTATAGCTCTTACTGAATTTAGGGATCCAGCCAAATCCTTACGTGAGGTTCAGAAAAAACTTATAACTTATGATCGGGCAGATGGAGTAATGTTAAACTGTATGTTGCACTTACCTCCGGGATATGATTTAGACAACTCGGGCCCATTACCGACAATCCTGTGGGCTTATCCAAAAGCCTACACTCAAGGCAAAATGGCAGGGCAGGTGGCTAACTCGCCTCATCGATTTTCAACTTTTACCGGGGCCTCGCCGCGGTTTTTGGCTCTTCAAGGGTATGCGGTGTTGGATCAAGTAGCCATGCCCATTGTCGGTGATGCAGATACGGTTAACGATAATTTTACCTATCAGATTGTCGATAATGCGAAGGCTGCAATTGAGGCAGCCGTAAAGATGGGTGTCTGCGATCCATCCCGCGTGGGGGTTGGGGGACACAGTTATGGAGCATTCATGGCAGTCATGTTATTGGCTAATAGTGATCTTTTCCGNGCAGGTATAGCGAGAAGCGGAGCTTATAATCGAACNCTGACTCCTTTNGGATTTCAGAATGAACGGCGAACCTTATGGGATGCACCTGAGACATATCTAAAAATGTCACCGCTTCTGGCTGCACCTAAAATTCGTGGGCCACTTTTATTGATTCATGGGGAAAATGACAAAAATCCAGCTACTACTCCGGACCAAACCAAGCGTTTATTTCGGGCTATTAAGGGGAATGGGGGAAAGGCCCGAATTGTAGTTTTACCATATGAAACTCATAACTACCAGGCACGTGAAAGCGTAGGTCATACTTTGGCAGAGATGGTAGAGTGGTTCGATAAACACGTAAAAAATTTTCCAGAGATAAAAAAGATAAAACCTGATGGATCTTAGGAAAGCAGCTTGCGTATTTTTCTGAGTAGCGGAGGTATAGCTACATATGGATCTTTTTCAGCTTCGTACTCCAGAATGACATACCCCTGATAATTGACCTTCTTAAGGCTGTTTATCAGACGTTCAAAATCTGCAGACTCTCGGTCTTTCCCAATTCGCAATTCCGCTTTGAGCTGTACGTTTACCGCGTAAGGAGCCGAAGATGCAAAATCAACGTAAGGGTCAGCGGTGCGAAAATTTCCACTATCCAAGTTTACAGCAAACCACTTATGATTAACNGCTTTGACAAACTGAATCAANGTTTTGGAGCTGCCAATACTATCGTGNTTTTCTATNCCTAGAAAGATTCCATGTTTGCCGGCATAATCACAGCATTCACGAAGACTTTCAATCGCCCATAAGTCAGCTTGCTTTCTTTCGACTCCTTTTGCTTCCCGTCCGGCAAATACACGAATATGTGGCGCGCCTANCACNACCGCATGGTCGATCCATTTTTTTACATACGAAATTTGGGCATTTCGTTTTTCNCCCTTAGGTAAAGAAAAATTATTTCCGACCGCAGTTCCACTAATATCTATTCCCCGCAAAAACGCATGGCGTCTTAAGTCAGTNAGGTATTTATCTGTAACATTATGTGGAAAAAAATAACTGGTTAGNTCNGTNCCATCACAGCCGTTATCGGCGCAAAAATCGATGAACTTAAACATNTCCATTGGTCGGTTTTTGACTTCGCGTAAGCTGTTTCTTTGGTNTTTAAAAAACGACCTGAAGGAATATGCTGCCAGACCAAGACGGATATTGGGTTTCCCAGAACGATCAAAGGGTGCTCCTAGGGCACTCACCAAACTTAGAGTAGAGCTGGAAGCAAGAAAACAGCGGCGATTTATGAAGTTCATTGGTTCTAGTGGCTACAGCCACAATCGCCAAAACCATCACTGCAGAAATCAAAATCATCTTGATTGGGGACTCTTCCAATTTCAAAGGTTTTTGAGATTATTTGATTGATGCGATCTTGAACTTGCTGAACCTCTTCTTGTGCCTCGAGAAAATTTGTGGCAACGGTGTTAGCCATAAACTCGTCGCGNAGTTTTTCAAATTCGACTATTTCTTCNTCTGATATTTCAACTCCAGCNTGTTGCTTTTGTTGCAGTANTGCNCCTCGATCATTAAGCGTACTGAAGTCATACTTTAGTTTTTCATCNGTCACAAACGCATCAATTTTTGAGAAAAGCTCNTTGAATCCTTTTTGGTTTACGATGGATTCACAAAGCTGGTCAGTGCTTTTTTTGACCGGCTCCATTTCAAGATGTGTTTTGGGTGTGGTAGTTTCAGTATCCATGACAATATTAGACGGTAAGAATTTCCTCCTCTTTTGAAGAAAGGTGGTCGTCAATTTTTTTAACGTAGTTATCTGTTAGTTTTTGAACTTCTTTTTCCCCATGGCTCAAATCGTCTTCAGTGATTTCACCATTTTTTTGTTCCGCTTTTAATGATTCTAATGCCTCACGGCGGACATGACGAACAGATACCCGGCCATCTTCAGCTAGTTTACGAGCCGCTTTCACCATTTCCTGCCGTCGTTCTTTGCTGAGATCGGGTAAATTAATGCGGATAAGTTTGCCATCCACGGCAGGATTAAGGCCAAGATTCGCTGCTTGTAGACCTTTTTCAATGGGAGTGACGGTCGAAGCATCCCATGGCTGGATGACTAACGTTCGCATTTCAGGCGCGGTGATGGCCGCCAATTCCTTAAGGCGCATGGAGCTGCCCTCATAGGCTTCTATATTTATGTTTTCAACAAGTGCTGGAGAGGCTTTTCCGGTACGAACACCTGAAAATTCGTTTAAAACCACTTCTTCACTTTTTTGCATTTTCTCCTCTGTTTGGAGAAGGATGTCATCTACGGGCATGTCGCCAGTTTAGGCAGTGTGATGGTGAGGGGGAAGAAAAATTGACTAGGCCTTTACCAAAGTGCCAACACGTTTGCCTAATACAACGTTACGAATATTGTGAGGTTTGAATAGATCAAAGACAATAATAGGCATTTTATTATCTAAACACAGGGAGAAAGCCGTGGAGTCCATTACCCTGAGTTGTTTTTGCAAGCAATCAAGATAAGTGATTTCACGGAAGCGTTTGGCTTTTGGATTCTTTTCCGGGTCACTATCATAAATACCGTCGACTTTTGTGGCTTTCAAGATGACTTCAGCTCCTATTTCATTAGCCCTTAAAGAGGCGGCGGTATCNGTCGAAAAATAAGGATTACCGGTTCCTCCTCCAAAAATAACCACCCGTCCTTTTTCGAGGTGTCGAACTGCCCGTCTGCGAATAAATGGTTCGGCTACTTCACTCATTTCTATGGCAGTTTGCACCCGGGTTTCGACATCATGATGCTCAAGGGAATTTTGCAGGGCCAGTGCATTGATAATGGTAGCTAGCATGCCCATATAATCGCCGGTGGCGCGGTCAATCCCTGCCCCTTCACCTTCGAGTCCACGAAAGATGTTTCCGCCACCTACTACAATGACTACCTGTACACCCAAATCACGCAATTCTCCAATCTGCTGGGCCATGCTGGCAACTGTTTCTGGGCAAATACCTTGACCTTTTTTACCTCCCAGTGCTTCTCCTGAAAGTTTTAGAAGAATGCGTTTGTACTTGGGTTTTTGGCGAGATGAGGTGGTGCGTTTCAATTCAAGGTTTGTCTACCATCAGATACCCTTTGACGTCAAACGTAAGCATAAAAAAAGCGGCTCGGTGTCTCGAGCCGCGNAGAGATTTTATTATCAGGATTTAATCCTCCTGATTTTCACCTACTTGATACCGGATGAAGGATTTGATGGTTATTTCGTCATTAAGTTCTTTTGCGACTGCTGCTACGTGATCTTTGACAGCTCCTTCTCCTTTCACAAANTCTTGATCAACAAGACAAACTTCCGAGCAATACTTTTCAATTTTGCCTTCAACTATTTTCTCGATGGCTTGAGCCGGCTTATCCTTGAATTGCTCGCGGGCGATTTCCCGTTCTTTTTCAAGTTTTTCCTGGTCAAGAGCATCACGGTTGAGGGCTTCAGGGCTGGCTGCAGTAATTTGGAGGGTAATGTCACTCAAAAGTTCTTTGAAGGCCTCTGATTCGGTGGTTTCCTCCTTGCCNGTGGCCACCGCTATTAATACCCCTACTTTGGCACCATGGTGAATGTATGCGGCTACTGCTCCTGAACCCTCTATGCTTAGACTTTCATTGCGAGATAATTGGATGTTCTCACCAGTTTCGGCAACGGCTTTGGTTCGTTTTTCTTCCAGATCTACCTCTGGATTCTCACAGTACATAGTGGCAACTTCGTTGCAAAACTCCTGAAATTTNTCATTTTTTGCGACAAAATCAGTTTCACAGTTTATTTCCACTAGCGTTCCCTTTTTACCATCAGGTGTAAGGTTGCGGGCTATTATTCCCTCTAGGGTAGTTCNGCTAGATTTTTTTTCAGCGGTGGCTGCGCCTTTCTTGCGCAACCATTCTACTGCAGCTTCGACATCGCCGTCTGTTTCAGTGAGGGCTTTTTTACAGTCCATCATCCCTGCTCCGGTTTGTTGACGGAGTTTGCTGATTTGAGCTACGGTAATTTCGGCCATAATTTGGATTTTTCTCTGTTAAAATTGGTTTGTTTTTTGTCTAAAGTTGAATGCCTTTGTTTTGCAGGGGCGTTTGAACATATTCGGCTAGGTGTTTTTCGCTTAAGTCACCGTTGAGGCACTTTATTATGTCTCCATCATAGTGGTCAGCATATTTGGCCTTAAAGGATAACTTCACTGATTGCCACTCTTCTTGTGAATTGATCAGATTAATTGAGTCTATAATTTCCTTTTCGTCCGTGCCAGGGCCTTTACAGGCCTTATATATTGCATCGGCTATACTTTCTGTTGTCGATATAGATGATGCTTCTCCTTGGTTTTCTGAGGGCTCTGCCGGCGGAGAAGGTTCTGTTGCTTCAATTTCGGGCTGAGCTGGAACAGGTTCTTCGATTTGTTCGGCTGTTGCAGCCTGTTCCCCCCTGGCTTCGGCAATCGTTTCACTGATTGTCTCAACAATAATTTGAATTGATTTGATGGCATCGTCATTACCCGCAATGGGGTAGTCCACGAGTTCGGGATCACAGTTTGTGTCGACCAATGCCACAATTGGAATTCGCAGTTTACGTGCTTCGGCAATCGCGTTGTGTTCACGTCTGATATCAACTACAAACATTGCGTCTGGGGTGCTATCCATATGGCGGATCCCACCTAAGTTTTTCAGCAAACGCGCTTTTTCACGCCGTATGGAAGCTTGTTCCTGTTTTACATACCCGGCGATACTGCCATCTTCCTCCATCGTCTCAATTTCCTTAAGGCGTTTGAGTCGTTGTTTGACAGTCTTTAAATTGGTGAGCATTCCACCAAGCCACCGGTCGGTTACAAAATGTTGTTTGTGAGTTTCAGCTAGTTCCCGGATGAAGGGTTGAGCCTGTTTTTTTGTCCCAACAAAAAGGATTTTGCCTCCAGATCGGATTGTATTGCCCAGAAAATTACAGGCGGCATTGAGTTGCTCGGCAGTTTGTGCCAGATCGATAATGTGAACTCCGTTGTGTGCCCGGAAAATGTAGGGCTTCATTCTAGGGTTCCAACGGCGGGTTTGGTGTCCAAAATGGACTCCCGCTTCAAGCAGTTCTTGAATTCCAGTACTCATATTGTGTTCCCTTGTTTGAGACCCGCTACGGGCCATCCCGCAGGACGACGGGATTACAGTTAGTTGTTAATGTGGTCATCAAATTCACTCGAATCTGACTATTAAGACCATTACCTTTAACCATCTTGTTGGATGGAAAAGGGCGGGCAAACTATCACGTGCTAAACAAAAGGCAACCAGTTTTTGAGTAAAATGGGTAAAAAAAGCCAACTTGAAGCGGTAATTCTTGCTGGTGGCAAGAGTCAGCGAATGGGATTGGATAAGACTAAACTCAGAGTGGGTAAGTATACCTTACTGGGGCATGCCCGTAGAGTGGCTCGGGATCTGCATATATCCAGTCGTGTCATCAAGGTAGATTACAGAACTGGATATGGGCCCTTGGGGGGGATTGAAACAGCCTTACGCAGGACAAAAATGCGAAGGGTTCTCTTTCTTAGTTGTGACATGCCTTTTCTTACTTCCCAACTGGTGGAGTCTCTTTTAGATCACGACTGTTTGGCCGTATTTTCTCAGATTGATGGTATGGCCGGTTTTCCATTTTGCCTGAAACCAGAAATATTAGTTCGAGTAGAACAGCATATAGAATCTGGAAACCTGTCTCTTCAATCTCTTGCAGAGGCCACAGGTCATTTGTTTTGTATTCCAGAATCAGATCGGGCTCAGATGGAAAATGTTAATACTCCCGAACAATTGAATGCTGCGCGAGCACGCTTGCAATAGCCTGCTGAAGCTTTAGCATGAGCTTATAATTTTCTAGTCGCATGAAGAATCTCGCCCTCTTTATAATCTTAGTCACTCTNCTGAATTTACCGGCGTGGTCGGCGGTAACCCCGGAAAAGATACTCCCGATAAATACCTTTGCAGTAGTAACAGTTCCTGATTTGAATGCAGCTCGGAAANTATTCAAAGCTGATCCTTTATCTCTGATGTGGAATGACCCATCCATGGCTGCTTTTACCGGAAAGATTGAGAAGGCTTTTCGCGAAAATGTAATGGATCGCATTCGTGAAGAGGCTTCTGTTGATCCGGCTGAAATATGGAATCTTGCGCAGAGACAGGTGACTATTGCCCTAACGCGTCAGCCTGATCAATCATCACCGGGTGTTATTCTTTTGGTTGATAGTGGTAAAAAAATAGCCGAACTGGATCGGGGTATGTTGTTGTTGCGTGAGGCTTTGGCTGACAATCAGGTGGAGCATGAAAGATTGCGGATTGAGGCAACGGACTTTTTGCGTATGCCCTTCCCAGGTAGAAATGAGGGCTCTTTTTATTTGGGGCAATCTAAGTCCATGTTAATCATTACAAATTCCGAGCAGTTGGCAAAAACCATGGTGAAGAATCACAAAAACCCGAGAGCAAACGCACTTTTGAGGGATAATCCAGCTTTTGCAATACAGCATAAGGCACAATTTGCTGGGGCGTGGATGTACGGTTGGTTGGATTTTTCTACGGTATTAGAGGTCGTAAATCTTGAAATAGAAAAGCGTCGTGACCCTGATGCAGAACCTAATCCATTAATGCCCGAACCAAAGCGAGTTATGGAGGCATTGGGATTGACTGGCCTAAAGGATGTGGGCATTTCAGGCCGTACTGATAATGGTATGTTGTTCGAAATTAACATGAATGTGCCAGAAGCGGCACGACGCGGTCTTTTCAGCATGATTGCACCGAAAAATAAGGATGCTGGTCCTCCGCCGTTTGTGCCATCAGATGTCGTGAGTTTTGGTCGGCTGAGGCAAAGTGCGGCGCATATTTGGAAAACCTTTGTTGAAACTGCGAATGAAATTACCCCCGCCGCCGCCGGTGCTATGGCTTTCTTTCAGGCTCAGATTCAAACCAAAAATCCGGATTTCAAACTTAAGGCGCAGCTTATTGATACCATGGGCGATGACTTTATCATGATTGAAATGGCTCCAAGAGGATTAGGTTTGAAGGATATGATCAACCCGCCACGGTTGTATCTGATTAATTCTAAAAAACCAAAAGTAACTCTCAGAGCATTAATGGATATAATTTCCATGGTAATTGATGCGCCACCTGAGGAGGAAGAAATAGAGGGTCGTACTTTGTATTCCTATAATTTTGGCAATTTTATTGATAATCAGGAGGCATCGGTCCATATGATGGCAGTTGGGGAATATGTGATGTTTTCGCAGGACTTAAAGGCAATGAAACAATATTTGGATGGACCTGAGGAAGAAGCTAAACCTTTAGCCAAATTCTCTGGGTTAAATCAAGCCGCCAAAAAAGTGGGTGGGATGGATAGTGGTGCTTTTGGGTTTGAAAACACAAAAATTATGGCTCAGGGGGTATTTACCATGCTCAAAAAGAATCCTGATCTTATTTCAAATGCTTTTAGGGGAAGGCCCCAGGGAATTGATCCTGACACCGGTTTGCCGGTTCAAGAAAATCGATTTAGTGAGTGGTTGGACTTCCAGTTGCTGCCTGAGTTTAAGCAAATTTCAAAATATTTTAACTTTTCTGTGGTTGGGGTTAGGGCGGATAAGCAAGGAATCCGAATGGGAATTTATATACCCACAGCTCCGGCTTCAAAGTAAGTATTCGATACCTTTTGTTTTATTGGCCCAACAAATGAATTGTTATTTTACGTTGATGTGCCGCGTGACGGTGTTCCCACAGAAAGATACCCTGCCAAGTGCCAAGTGTCATTCGCCCTTTGAAAATTGGAATGGATAAATTTACTGCTGTTAGGGCTGTGCGAACGTGAGCGGGCATGTCATCTGGTCCTTCATAATCATGTTCAAAGATGGGATCACCATCAGNGCATATNCGAGCCATAAAACGTTCCAGATCGCGGCGAACTCCAGGGTCAGCATTCTCCTGAATGAGTAGAGATGCNCTCGTGTGCNGCAAATGCAACGTAACCAATCCTTCAGATATGTTTGCGTTATTTATTCNNTGGTTGACTTCCTTAGTAAGGTCGTGGAATTGCCTGCCTGTGGTAGAGACCTCAATAGTGTCAGTGTGCTGAGTGAGCATAAGCAAGAATTGCAGAGAGTNAGGAAAATGATCAAGTCATGAGAAGCGGCGTCNGGCCACNCTCATAACTNAAAGATAGGTGGANTTCTGTAGCGGATGGCATGGGCCGTNTCGATCCATGAGGGGGTATTATCTACAGGTTCAAAACGCCAAGAAGAAAAAAAGGTATTGCTGTCGTCTTTTTTCATTTCCGACAAGAGGAAGCAGAGTGTAGGGGTGCGGGTGTCCCATTGGGGTAAACGATCGAGAGCGGCTATTGTGTACAGGCATCCTGCTTCAGGCACAGCAGAAGCCCACTCCCACACCGCCCCGGAGAAGCGATCGTTTGTGCAGAGAATTCTTTGACCAGTNTACCANGTCATAATTTTTGTTCAATTTCGCATATTTTTTTGGGTTTCTCCNNAAAATTTGCTCACATAAGGGGTGAATAATATTTGAAGGCNNAACAAATAAATTAAAAAGGCGGCCTTAAGGCCGCCTTTTTCTGTGGGTTGTTTNTTTGAACGTAAAACTTATCGGTCCCCTTTAATCATATGTTTGAGCAGATCAATAACTCGGTTAGAATAACCCCATTCATTGTCATACCAACTTACGAGTTTAAAGAAGTTGCTGTTGAGCTCGATTCCTGCGCCCTTGTCAAAAATGCTGCTACGAGAGTCCGTGACAAAGTCGCTTGAAACAACTGGTTCATCGGTGTAGCCGAGGATACCCTTGAGTGTTTCAGACTCAGAAGCTTTTTTCATTGTTTCACAGATTTCATCGTAGTTGGTAGCCTTTTCGGTTTTGACAGTCAAATCGACAACAGACACGTCAGCAGTTGGAATACGAAATGCCATTCCCGTAAGTTTTCCCTGGAGTTCAGGCATTGCCAAACCCACAGCTTTGGCAGCACCTGTAGAAGCGGGTATTACATTGAAGCCAGCACCACGGCCACCCCGAAGATCTTTTTGCGATGGCCCATCTTGGGTGGGCTGGGTAGCAGTAACGGCGTGGACGGTAGTCATCAGGCCTTCCGCAATACCGAAGTTTTCGTGAATGACTTTGGCCATCGGAGCCAGGCAGTTAGTTGTACAGGATGCGTTTGATACAACCGTATGCTGAGTAGAATCATATTTTTCATGATTTACTCCCATGACTATTGTTGGAACCTGATCAGGGCTTTTAGTGGGGGCAGAGATTACTACACGCTTGGCACCGGCAGCGAGGTGTTTTGCTGCACCTTCATGGTCCGTGAAAAAGCCGGTTGACTCAATGACGTAGTCAACTCCCATTTCGCCCCAAGGGAGGTTGGCTGGGTCGCGCTCTGAGACACACTTTACCACTTTGCCATCAATGTTCAGTTCATTATTGCCACCAGACACTTCTCCATCAAATTTTCCATGGATGGTGTCGTATTTGAGTAGGTAACTCAAGTTGTGGGCGTCGACAAGATCGTTAACAGCCACAAATTCAAGGTCTGGATCATTAAATCCGGCTCGCATGACCAAACGTCCAATTCGTCCGAAACCATTAATTGCTACTTTGACTGACATAATATTTTAAAAGTCCAAAAAGTTGGGGGCGCGAATAATAGCTACGGCGCTCAAGTCGTCAACGTCAAATAAAGCCCCAATTTTTCCGTGATATGCGTTCAAAGCACCATCGACACTTCGCAAAATTCAGAGTAACCTAACAGTGGTGCCGTTACTAGAAATTACTAAGCTCATTAAAAATTATCGNTCGCCAGAGGGAGAACTTCAGCGNGTATTGGATGTGCCTGAGTTTTTCTTGGAGTCAGGGCAGCAATTAGCTTTAAGAGGTGGTAGCGGTACCGGGAAAACGACTTTTCTTAACTGCATAGCTGGAATTTCACGTCCGGATGAAGGTGAAATACGTTTGGATGGCCAAGATATGGCACATGCAGGGGAAAGTGTCCGCGATAATCTTCGCTCCAAAAACTTGGGTTATATTTTTCAGACCTTTAATTTACTTCAAGGCTATACTTGTTTAGAGAATGTATTATTGGGGATGAGTTTCGGCAGGGGGGTTAGACTAAAAACTGCAACGGAGTTACTCGACAGAATGGGGTTGATTGATCGATTAAACCATCGACCGTTTCAACTTTCAGTTGGACAACAGCAACGAGTTGCGGTTGCTCGGGCATTGGCTAATCGGCCAAAATTGGTATTAGCCGATGAGCCNACTGGCAATCTCGATCCAAAAAATTCTAGTGAGGCAGTGCGGTTGATACGTGAAGTGTGTGAAGAGAATAATGCAGCGCTTCTATTGGTTAGTCATGATCAATTAACTCTGGATCAGTTTGATGATTGTCAGGATTTATCTGTAATTAATCAGGTCAATGAGGAGGTGGTTGGATGACTTTCTGGATTATTATCCGCAATAGCCTTCGNCAGCANGCGCTCTCTACGGGTATTACCGCCGTCAGCATCGGGCTGGGATGTGGTTTATTAATGTCGGTTTGGGTGGTAAATTTTCAAAGTCAGCGAGCGTTCAAAAATGTGACGGGAGGCTTTGATTCTATANTGGGTCCGCGTGGCTCTCAGGTTCAATTAGTGTTAAATAGCCTTTTTCATATGGATTCGTCTCCCGGATTAGTCAATGTGGAGGACTATCGTATTTTTAGCCAAAAATATAAGCGCTTTTACAAGAAGGCTGTGCCTATTGCCGTGGGTGATAATTATTTTGGCTATCGTATTGTTGGTACGACTCATGATCTCTTTGAGGTGGAACATTCTCCGGGGCAGGCTTATGGCCTATCTGTTGGTGAATTTTTTATTCAAAATGAAAAACAATGGAACAAGGAAGCGGTAGTTGGAAGTACGGTGGCGGCTAGGCTTGGTTTGCAGTTGAACTCAAAATTTCAACCTTACCATGGGCTTAATTTTGATCCGAATCAAGAACCTCATAAGGACAAGTACACGGTGACAGGAATTCTTAAGCCTACCGGTACCCCGGCTGACCGGGTAATTTGGATTCCTATTGAAGGGCTTCAGCAGATGGATGGTCACGATGTTAAATATGCAGGAGACATCAGTGCGGTCCTCATTCAGATGAGCGAAGACACTACTGCCCGCGGGTTTGGCATGAATTCATTGGATAGTATTTACAATAAAGGGACCGACCATCTAACCTTTGTTAAGTCTACTGAAGATGTGGTGACGCGACTTTTCGATCAATTTTCGTGGGCTGAAACTGTTTTACGATGGGTGGCTTATATGGTGGCCGTGGTAGCTGCGGGTGGTGTTTTAGCGAGTATATATAACTCAATGAACGAACGGCGCCGTGAATTTGCCATCCTCCGTGCTCTTGGTGCTAACCGATCCACAATCTTCAGTGTTATTATTCTGGAAAGTGCTTCGATTGCAGCCTTGGGTGTGCTGATTGGGTTTGGCGTGTATTTGCTAATTTTAATGGCAGTTGAAAATACTCTACACAATGAAATTGGTGTAGCGCTTAATCCTTTTGAGCCACATATAGTTATGTTGATTGTGCCGCTTTCGCTGGTCGCTTTGGGCGCGGTNGTAGGTATTGTTCCCGCGATTAAAGCTTATGGTGCTGATGTTGCTAAAAATCTAATTCCTCAGAGCTAGGGATGACCAAATTTATTAAAATAACTTTCAAACCATCAAAAAAAAGCTAAATTAGAGAGGTATGAGGATTTGGCAGACAGCCGTGTTAAAGATAGTGATTATTCTAGTTGCTGCGGCTTGTACTGATCAGGCCCCTATTCAAAAGAACGTTAAGGTGGAACGGGGAGAGGTTGTTCTACGTGTGCCAAACCCGGAACCTGAACCGTTCATTGAAGAAATCGCGGNAACTGAGGATTCCCTGTTGGAAGCTCCAATTCCAAAAAAACCGGAATCCGTGGCTGTTGCTGTTACTGTTGGTAATGTTGATGAATNTTCACCTGAGGGAACTGATGAACAGCCCGTTCAGCCAAAGCCTCTGGGCCCAATTCAAAAGATAGGTGATTATTCATTGCTAGGTTTTGATCGATTGGCCTCTTTTGCATATGAAGTTCCTGATGATCCTATTACTGAGCCCAAAGCAAAAGAGATTCTGGAAAAGAATGAGATACCGGAGTCGGTTAAAAAATTTGATAAGCAAAAAATTGCACTTAAAGGTTACATGCTCCCATTAAAAGTTGAAGATGGAAAAATTACCGAGCTATTGATTTTGCGTGACCAATCCATGTGCTGTTATGGCGCTGTGCCAAAGATAAACGAATGGGTAAGTGTGCGTATGCCTGAAGGCAAGGGGGTAAAACCAGTGATGGATGTGCCTGTGACTATCTTTGGTACGCTGAAGGTTGGCGAGGTTCTGGAAAATGGTTATCTAGTTGGTATCTACGAGATGGACGGCGAACGTCTTGATGGTCCAATTGACCTCTGATTTAATTACTATCTATTCTTCGGTTATCCACAATCGAATGTTATCTAGCGCGATCGGATTCCCTTTTTTTAGTGAAGCCCACGCACTGGGTTGACCATTTTCGGGGCGAGCGGTGTCTGTCCATTGCAGGGTCCATTCTTTTGGTTTAGCCTGTTTCTCCTGCCACACTTTGCCTTCTACTAACCATTGACGACCTGGTAATTCTCGCACTTGCAAGTGCAGATATGTCCATTGTCCCGCTGACCATTCATATCTTACTGAGTGAACAAGCCTATAATTCTTAAGCAATTCCAGCTCTTTGTTATTTGGATTAACACGCAGCTTGTATCCGCTTAGCCCGTTTAGCCCAATAGAGAATGTGGGTGACTTCTCGTCATCTTCAGCCAGAAATTTTGCTTCTAATCTTAGACCGCTTGAAAAAGCTGGGCCGAAAAGAATTCCTACAGTTTCTTTCGAATCTGGTTGTAATACCGCATAGCTGTTTTTTTCTCCTCTTTTTATATTCACCTGCCCTGTTATGACTGTGAATGAAGCCGGTAAGCTTTTAGATTCAAATGATTCTCGGTAAAAAGCTCCCTTGTCGGGTTCAGGGAGTGGGGTGACACATCCACAAACAAAGCTTAAAAAAANTAGAATACTGNAGAAACGTAGAGTCAATTTTAATGATTTGTTTGTGTATTTGGTGGCAGTTCCCACTAATTCAGTCAGGTTGCGGTCAAANGTAACGTCATTAATTTTAATAGCCAAAACAAAAAATGAGTTTAAAAGTTTGAAGTTTCACGATGCGAAATACCGAATCGGAATTAAACCTCCCGCTTTCCCTTCGTCAAAGCCAAAAACTACTCGTCTCGCAAGGCAGGAAGTAATTTACCTCGTAGAGCAATCACCGTGGCCAACCACGTCCAGAAAAGGCCATTAATTATAATTGCCCCGATTATTGCCCACAAAATTCCTTTAGGAAGGCCTTGATCAGGAGTGGTCAGCGAAGGCCAGACCGCTAAAAGGGCACTGAGTGTCCCCCCTNAAATTCCNANAATTAGTAATCCGCCATGTTCGGCCAGCATCATCCAATACAAGGAAAATTTTTTGAAGCCAATCGCCTGGAGGAGGGCTAGTTCGCCACGGCGTTCCATTACATTTCGGAGTACAACCACCCCTAATCCTACGCTTCCTAAAAGTAGAGCCATTGCTCCAAGAATCTGAAAGATGTCCAGATAAGTGTTTTGTACCTGACTAAATGCTGTTAATCGGTCCACCGATTTGGTGAGTTCCAAGCCGTAATCTTCAAGTGCATAGCTTAATTCTTCACTTGTTTTTTTGGGGTTCTTTGAGTTGATGAGAAAAACCCGGTAACCACTTGCTGATGGAAACTGTTCCACAAAGTCTTTCTCAGAGATGATTAGGTCACCCTGAAGCATGGAATTAGAAATAAACCCAGCAATACGAATCTTAAAGGTGCCTCCCGATTCTTTTGGATAATCAATGGTGTCGCCCACCTTGACGTGCAGAGCCCACATCCCGGTGTTCATATCTACCACAGCGGGTACAGCATTATCGGTTTTTTGTTTAAGTACTTCCCAACTTTTTCCTTTGGCAAAGGTGAAGGCATTTCGTTTGCTGAGTTGATCAGGGTTTACTCCCAATAAGCGAGGTTCGGTGGTTTGGTTAAGGTTTAAACAACTTGCATCATCGCCTTCACGAACCCTCAGTTGGACAAGGTTTACTTCTCCGTTAAGAACCATTTTTTCGCGACCTATCTTGGTGTTTAAATCATAGAGAAGGGGTACATCACTTTGACCATATAACGCGAATCCGCCTGTGCCGCTCCAATTTTCACCAGCTCCTTCTTTAGGGTCTATGCGAAAGGCTCCGACAGCTACCAGAAGGAACACTCCGCATGCTAATAGCCCAATACACGCTAAACTTCGTCCACTCCGACGTGCGCTGCTACGCCATCCCATTGAGGTTAAATTGGTAAATGAATCACCTCCGGTGGTGGCTAGTTTTTTCAGGTAGCAGTGACATAAGCAGAGGCAACTAATCAGGAGCATGATTCCTGCACCGAAAAATCCTCCGGCCTTCATTTGGCCCTGCGCATCCTTCAGGACGATACCTAGTACGATTGCTCCAAGAAAACATATGGTTGCAGTAATGACTGCTTTACGGCTGGTCCTCGTGTTATCCGAAGGGGTAGTTTCCCTCTGCAAGAGGGTAATTGCTTTGGTGCGTGAAAGCTTACGGACCGTTAGCCATATTGTTAAAAGAGCCACAAATAACCCACCTAATATTCCGTAAACTATCGTAAGAGGTTCATAGTGGTATGAAATAGTTCCATTGCCGATTGCGCCTCCCCAATCTGAATTGAGAAGTTTGACTAAAGCTTGCGTATAGCCCAAGCCTACCCATGCGCCCAGGCCAGCCCCTAAGGTGGCCAATGCCAGTCCCTCTGCAAGTAGGAGGTTTCGAACCGATTTGCCAGTAAATCCAATAGCCATAAGGGTTCCTATTTGTGTGGTGCGTTGTTCAATTCCAAAGGCAAACAACAACCCCATAAGAATGAGTGCTGATAGAACGAGAAAAAAACTTAACCCAATGAAAAGTCCTCCAAAATCATTAGCTGATTTGCCTGTTAGAGCTTCTGTTCGTACATCACGAAATACTAAACCGATATCTGCTGGTTTTAGTTTTTTACTAAGCGATAGCTTAATCTCTTCGGTTTTTGATTCAGTAAAAGGATAGCGGATTGTAGTAGCTTCTCCGTAACGATTTGCCCAAAGTTTTTGCCCTGTATTTAGTGCAATAAATGCTTTGGGTGTCCCGCGGTGTTTTTTCCAGAACTCCTCGTCTTTGTCGCGCACACGTCCAGAGTCAAAATCAATACCTGGATTCCAATCACGTAGGTTGTCACGATCAACAATGCCAGGAAAATTTGGCATCAGTTCCCGCCATCCAGGTTTTTCGGTGGGAACTATACCTTTTACGGTAAATATGTGTGAGCGCTCCTTGAGTTGACGATTTAACCCAAGAATATAGTAATCCACTTTTAGTTTATCGCCTGGCTTTGCGCCAAGATCCTCGGCAAGCCACTGGGTGATGAGTATTTGGTCTCCCTTGGGAGTTTGGTCGCCCATGAAATTCGGGCTAACGGCTGTGATCATGGAATAAGGGGTTGCTTGATCTCCATTTTGTATGTTGTTAGCAATGTAAGTTAAGGCTGTATCTGAGCCGTGAGTTGCCCGAAGTGTCCTTTTGTCTAAAAAGATACGGTCAGTTCGAATGTCTATGATGCTGGTCTTCCTGTTTTCGACTATTTCCAACTCTGCATCAGTTAATCGCCAACTTGTCTTTAAGATTTGATTAGCTTTTTTGACCAGTTGATTTGCCGATTCACCTCCTGAGCCAATCAAAATATTAGCCCTATTGGGTAATTCAGCTTCTGTCTGCAACCACGAGAGGGGAACAAAAACATTATAGGGAGGAGAGGCTCCAGGTCTGAGGTTGAAGTTTGCTAATTCAGAGCTGCTACTTGTGATTTTAGCCACTGATAGGCGAAGTCGCACTGTTAGATCTTCGGCTACTGAAAGAGGTGCGTCACGCGGAAGAATACTTGGTTTTGCAATGCGTAGTCGAAATTCATCACCTTCCTTTAGGTTGAGCTGCCTAGCTAGCGCCCGGTTAATTAAAGCTTCATTTTCCCCTATGGTGGGAGCTCTGTCTGCCTTTAGCATGGCCTGATGCCAAAAATTATCATCGATGCCAATTAATTGGATATTGTTGGCACGGTTACTTGTTTGTCCCTGTTCGTTTTCGGTATAGCCTGCAGCGTTAATCTTGAGAAGAGGTGCAAAATGGATTTTGCTATTTAGCTGGAGCTGTTTTCCCAAATCAGATCGGAAAAATCTGTCGTGTTGTTCCAGAGCAATTTGGATTTTACCTAGCCGTTGTTTGGCTTGGTCTTGCAGGGTGCGTTTAACAGAATCTCCTACTACTAGAGAACCTGTGAGTATGGTGCTTGCTATAATGGATCCGAGGAGAGTTCCTGAGTGTGCTCTGGCGTGGTGCCTGAGACTAGAAAAAATAAGACGGGTAAGATTCATTCAACTATTTTACCCTCAGCAAGTCTGACTGTGCGTTTCATGCAGGATGCTAGACTGACTGAGTGTGTTACAGTGATAAGGGTTACTTTCTCTTCTTCGTTTAATTCGACAAGCAGTTCTCCCAGTTTTTCGGCGGTAGCTTCGTCTAGTGCTCCGGTTGGCTCATCGGCTAGTAATAGCTTAGGCTTATTGATTAATGCGCGTACTACTGCTGTACGTTGACGTTCTCCTCCAGAGAGTTTTCCTGGTCGATGAGTAAGACGTTCACCAAGCCCAACACGTTCAAGTAGTCTTCGGGCTCGATCTTCGTCCTCCTTATTGGCGGTTCCATGCGCAATCGTAGGTATGAGGACATTTTCAAGTACATTACATTGAGGTAACAGGTGATGGCTTTGAAAGATAAACCCTATCTCGCTATTTCTTAGAGCGGCTAATTCGTTTTCACTCAGCAGAGTAACATCACGTCCATCAAAGGTGACGGACCCGCTAGTTGGTAAGTCAAGGCTGCCTATGAGGTTGAGTAATGTGCTCTTTCCGCATCCTGACGGGCCAGTTACCGCAATGGTTTCGCCTACTTCTACCTTCATTGTGACGCCCCGCAAAACCCTCAAAGGTTCATCTTTCACGGCCGAAGGAAACTCGCGGGCTACCTTGTCTAGTTTCAGTAGTGGGGTGGATGAGGATACAGATGTGTTCACGAATAAAGGGTGGTTATGTCCGAGGTTTGTTTTGTGTATTATCGGGTGCCAGTCTTTCTGCAAGGGCAATTATTTCCTTTGCCATGTTTTCCACAGAGAACTGATTTCGTACTATTTCTCTGCCTTTAAGTCCCATTTGTTTTGCGTTGGCCGGGTTGTGTAACATCTTTTCCACGGCGTTGGCCAAGCTTTCAGGGTTCTTATGCTCATAAACAGCTCCGCCGCCGGTAATTTCAATTAATTCGGGAAAGGATGCACAACGGGGTTGAACAACTGGAACCCCCGCAGCCATTGCTTCAATTACATAAAATCCGAACGATTCACCAAATTGAGCTGGAACAGACAGTACGGATAATGATTTTAGAAAATTCTGTTTTTCAAAACGGCTGAGGTTCGGGTGGAATTCTGTTTCGCCTGAAAGTCCCTTGGCGTGAAGTTTATTTTTTAAATCTTGGACAAATTTTTGGTCTGATGGTCCGCAACCACCGCCGATTTTTAGTTTCAACAGGGGAATATGATTATTAGCTTTTAGTTTTATGAAGGCATCAATTAAAGAATCCAAACCTTTATCTTTACACATCCTTGAAAAGAATCCCAAAACAGGTGGGTTTGGGGCAACGGGTTCTGATTCATAGCCATCCAAGTTAATGCCGTTATATATGACTTGGATACGGGTTTGGGGGATTTTTAGGTTGGCTTGCATGCATTCGGAGTAGAAATGGCTTGGCGCGATAAATTGATCAACCTCCCGCGCTCTTTGACACATTATACGCCAAACCTTTGATCGTAGTTCCTCCGGCATACTATTAATGTAAGGTGCTTCATTTTGCAGAAGGCAAACCACGGGAACATTTATCTCCTGTTTTAGGCGGCGGGCAAGACCCAGTAAGAGCGAGTTGGATAGGCAAATTATATCCGGCTTAGCTTGGGTTTTTAGCCAGTCAATGAGTTCGTCAAGTTCCCTGGCCTGATGGCCTTCTTCACCCTTAAGCATAGAAATGGTGAGTTCTCCCACTTCTGATGCTTTTGTTTTCCCTACTTGGTTGGCAGCCCATTTAAGCATGCTTTCTGACCCGACCATTTTATGCACCCAACGTGGAGCATTCCTATATAGTGAAGATTGTTGTTCTAGGTATACATTTACGCCATTAAAAAAAATAGGCGTGTTATCTGATTGATTTTCTTCATCCAAAGTTAATGGGAGGTAGAGAGGCACCATGGTCACTTCATGGCCTGCTTTTCTTAATGCCGCGACTAGCGCATTATCGCGGAAGCAATTTCCGCAGTACATTTTACCGGCTCCTGGAGTGATTTGGAGGATATGCACGGCGGATATTTAGCCCTTTAGTTTGTCTCGGGCAAACAACGAATTCATCGAATTTCTGGGAGTTGGCTTGATCAGTAAAAATATCCCTTACTTTTTCTTTGAGCCAAAGCAGTAGACTTTTCCATCCTCACTTCCAATTACAATCTTCCCATCAGCTATTGCTGGCGAAGCTGTTATGGCATCATCAGTTTCGTAGTCCCACAGACGTTGGCCGTCTTTTAGTTTAACCATGTATATGCGGCCATCATTCGATCCTACAATAACTTTTCCGTCACAAACCACAGGTGAGCTATTGACTTGTCCTCGAGTGGAAAAAGTCCATACCTGCTCACCATCCTTGCGGCGGACACAGTGTAGTCGTTTGTCCTGTCCGCCAAAAAGTACCAGATTCTCTGTGACCGCAGGGGAAGAAGAGTAAGGGAAGAGTCTGTCCTTATAATTCCACACAATCTTTTCTGTTTTTAGGTCAATACAAAGAAATTCGTTGTCGTGATGGCCTACATAAATACGGCCGGAATCTGCAGCAACACTTCCGATTATGTAGGAATTGGCATTTATCGTTTTTTCCTTTTTACCTTTTCCTATGTCAATCACATGCAGTAAAGCATCACATCCACCGAACATTGTTTTTCCGTTTGTTAGGGCAGGTGATCCATTTATGTAATTTTCGGACTCATATTCCCAAATTTTTTCACCAGTTTTCATGTTAAGACAGTAGAGAAAAAAATCGTGGCTACCGACAATTACATAGGTATTTTTACCGTCAGAGGACTTCGTCCAGTTAGGTCCTCCAATAATTTGATCACCTGTCTCAAATTTCCAAAGTTCCTTGCCAGTTTTTGCATCAAGCGCATACAGGAAACCGTCAATGCTTCCAACGAATACTCGTCCATCCATATACATTGCTGGCCCTTCAATGGGATCACTACAGGTAAACTCCCAGGCTTTTTTGCCGTTGTTTAAATTGATTGCGTAGAGCTTACCCTTGATCCCTCTCTTTGCATTGTCATCTCCTCCAACAAATACCATGCCTTCTCCAATTACGGCTGAAGCTTTGACTGGGCCTTTTGCGTCGAACTTCCATAATAACGAGAGTTTTTCTGGTAATTTGCCTGAAGCAATTCCAGTTAGGCCACGATTTCCACGAAATAAAGGCCAGTCATCGGCCGCTAAAATGAACGTGGTAAACAATAGTACTCCGAAGGTAATAAGTTTTCTGTTCATACCATTATATGTACAAATTGGACGCATAAATATAAGGATTATACTCAGTTAAATTTAGTTAATTTATGCTGCAGAGACAATTTAGCTTCATTTCAATTTGGTTCCTAATTTGTTCTGAAACAAAAGAAGTTCTTTTCGCCCCGAATTAGCAGTGAGCTATTTACCGGAACAGGGCTGGCAATGATGCGTTCACCCATATTGTTTTCTGNAAGCAGTTTGAAGCCATTGTCTATGTCGGCTACAAAAAGAGTGCCGTCTTCTCTGGCAGCATAAATTTTTCCATCGGCAATGGTCGGTGAGGCATAGAAGCTTGCACGGTTTTTTGGGAATGCACCTGCCCATTTTATTTCGCCGTCCGTGGGGTTAATGCACAAGACTTCGCCGCGATCACGTACAATGTATATTTTACCGTTATATGCGGCGGGGGAGGGGACGAAAGACCCTTTTCCCTCCAGCGTCCATTTACGATGTGTGTCGGTTATATCTCCTTTTCCATTGAGTTTAATGCCTGCTAGGCGAGTACCTCTGCCGTAGGGGATAATCGCCATGTCATTAACGACCACAAAGGATGAAACAACCACCCAGAATTTTTTGTCCTGTGGATTNAATCCGGAGCACGTCCAAAGNACATCACCATTATCTGCATCGTGTGCAGTGAACCGCTCGGCCCCCCATACAAGGATGGCTTCGCGATTGTTTTGCGTGGTAACGATTGGAGTAGCGTAACTGTGATCACCCTCAATAGGGGTTTGGTAGTTGCGTTCCACTTGCCAAGCGACTTTGCCGGTCTGTTTTTCGAATGCTACAAGCCAAGAATTACCTTTGCGCATCAATGCCATGATAACATGTTTCTNAGTNAGTATAGGTGATGTGCCAAAATCCCAAAACAGGGTNTCTTTNCCATAGCTCATCAAGTTCTTTTTCCAGAGCATTTTGCCTTCNAACGTTAACGCGCCAAAATTACCACTTTTGAAATATGCAAATAATAGTGATCCATCAGTTACNCAACTGGGGTTGCTTCCGGATCCATTCAGATGTTTTCCACCGCGTTCCTTCCCCAAACTTNNNTGCCAAGCTATTTCGCCGTTCCAAGTGATAGCACTAACTGTATCCTGCNNNTCCTTGGGTCCAGTAATGAAGATACGCTTCTCCCATACGACAGGCGTTGAGCAGCCCTTGCCCGGCAAAGCTAGTTTCCAGGCAAGGTTCTTTGAATCGGATAAATTTGCCGGGTACCGGCCTTCTTTTGTTGAACCCAAGTCATTNGGGCCTCTCCATCTGGGCCAGTTTNCGGCTGATACTAGAGTGNTAATNANGGCNAAANANAACAAAATTTTGCTTAAAANCCGCATTTTTAAGACCCTACGCNCTTGTTTTATCTTTGGCAAGTGATGTGTTTTAGCTCGTTGGCATAGTGTCTGCTGCTTAGTTGAGGTTGATTAAGGTAAACGCTATATATTGATGCAAATAGACTTAACCAATTCGGCTTATGCCATGAATCGATATCAGACTCACCTGAAAGGTGTGCATGAAAGTATGGATCGATTAGCAGATGGCAAAAAAACTCTAAGTAAAGACGATGCGGGTGGAGTTGTGGTGGCCAGCAGGCTGGATGCTCAATCTACTCGAATCGAATCTGCCAGAACGAATATAGCCAATTCCGTATCGAAAGTTCAGACGAGTGACGGATACTTACAAAAAGTTACCAATGCCTTGCAGAGAATGGGAGAACTTGCCGCTCTCGCTATGGATGAAACAAAGTCAGCGGTAGACAAGAAAAATTACAATACGGAATTTCAGGAGCTTAAAGCATATTTACGGGATGTTGCTACCCGGACAATGAATGGCCAGAATTTGTTCGATGGAAGTTCTCAAAGTGTCATTAAGGATTCAACAGGTAATTTTTATTCCTACAACAATGCTGATTTAACAGGCACTGATATAACCGATCTTACGACTGGCAATGTCACCTCTGTTGACCAATGGCAAACGACCGTTAATTTATGGAAAACATCCAAACCTGGGTTCACGGTAAGTCAAGATACCTATAAGTTGAATGTAAATGCTTATGAGATTCAAAACAATGGTGCAGTCATTCATCGTTTGAGGCAGGATTTATGGTATGACGGGGGCACAGGAAATACCTCTTGGTCAACTACAGATAATGGTGGCACCAAATATGATCAACATTCGTTTGTGAAGTTGGGTACCGGATCTGGCTCACAAAATATTCAATTCTTGCCGGGTAATGTTCCGGGTTTTGGCGCCTCTTGGGTTGATCAAATCGGTACGGGAGTTAAATATCTTACTACTGCAAACCCTTTGGCGGCACCGCTTGGAAATGTGGAGGCTTCAGATTTCACAAACGTGTCCGCCGGTTCTTTTACTACCGCCAATCCGAACATAAATTCCATTGATCCACCTTCTACAACTCAGTATCCCGCCGGATCATTTTTAGGTTCAGATCCAGGTTTAGGAGCGGGTCAAACGGCTGTTCCAGCCGGGACTTACTTAACTGTTAACCCAGGAGGTCAGGATCCTGGGGCAACCTATTATGCGGCCGGCTCAGTGGTGGGGACTGATCCCACTGGTGCTGATCCAAGTGCGTCTGAAGTTTCTCTGTCACATGTTATAACTGCTGCTGGTGGCAAGAATTCGGTGGGGCTAATCAAAACTGCATTAGACAAAATAACCACCGAGCGCGCAAATATCGGTGCGGTTTCAAGTCGGTTACGCCGAATGGATGAGCAAATGGGGGTACTTCAGGAAAACTTGGATCAAACGATCAGTCGTATTAGGGACACAGATGTGGCGACAGAGAGCACACAATTTGCCCGTCATCAGATTTTAGTTAATTCGTCAGTCGATATGCTGGGGAAGGCGCGAATTTTGAACGAGAGCGCACTTCGATTATTGATTAATCAGTTCTAACCGACTTGATCAAGTAGGTTCCCGCCGGGGCTATTGGGTTTGAGTCGTTCGATTGAAACAAATTTGTGTTTATCATCGGTGGTCACCACAAAATCACCAATGATTCCATCCTCTGAAATAAATGAGTGTAATACATTGATCGGCAGTTGCACCATACGTCCGTCGATTGCCTCGGCAACTACGTGGCGGGCTTTGCCTCGGTAGTATTCCTCGATTTGGCGACTAGTGAGGTGGAGGGATATGGCAATTTGTTTCACAATGATAGTAATAAGGCACTATTTATTGTTATCTTTCACCACAGCTCCGTGTTCTGCCTGTTTTTTATTATAGGTGAATGTATGTCGTATTGTTCTACCTTCCAAAAGGGTGATGGTGTCTCCATCATTATTCAGGGGCATACGGTTGTTTTTCATGGTGATCACCAGTTTCCCCTTGGCTTTGATTGATCCAGAGAGGGGATAGGTATTCTTTTGTTTATCACGCAATGACCATCCACGTAGAGCGACAGTCTTCCCAGTTATGTTCGCTAGAGTGATCTGTTCATTGCCCTCATCTTTACCCTTAGGATTGGGGAGTAGTGAAGCGATGCGAACTGCTCCGGCTTTACTTTTGGTATGAGTTTTTTTTGTTTTTTTGCGCCAATCCCAGGGCGCGGTTGGGTTTGTTCCCGCCCACAATCCTTTTCGTGTTGCCCTCGCTTTTGTTTGGGCTGAGCTCAATTGCGGGTTTTGATCAAAGAAAATATAATGCCAAGCCCACCCTTGAGTGATCATATGTTGGTTTATCCAGGTAGACCCGCTAAAAACGCTGGCCAGTAATCTTTGATAGTCATCGTATCCGGACCAATCAACCCTTACCTCTTTTCCCATGATCAATGTTGATAGGCCCGTTTTTGCCTTGGCTCCAAAGGGTTGGTCTTTCTCCGGTGCATCAATCCCCGAAAGTCGGATTCGAAAAGTTTTGCCGCCGGCGATTGTGACAGTGAAAGTGTCTCCATCAGAGATGTGGGTTACTTTGGCGTTGAAGCTTCCTGCACCAAGAGCAGGCAGGCTTATGGTCCACAAAATAAACCAAGTTAGCAGATTGATTTTCATTTAAAAATGTGAATTCTATCCGGAGAACCGGGTGGTTATTGGTATTATTCTTCGTTTGATTTTTCCAGTCGGATTATTCCTGACTCAATTTCTTCTTCAGTAGCAATTCCATCACCATCTCGATCCCAGAAACGCCATTTTTCAGTTTCACTAAGTTCTTCATAGAAGGAGCTGGATTCAATATAAAGGGTTCGACTCCCCACATTTACAGCTAATCTCTCATCGACTAGGGTGCAAACTGCTTCTAGGTTTGATGCAGGGCCTGTGACCGAGGTTTCTACGGGTTTGGTTGTCAGTAGACCGATTAGTCTAAAAACTAAAAACCCCGCCAGAATCACCAGGGGGATTTTA
>PBEJ01000032.1 GCA_002719595.1 Verrucomicrobiales bacterium | reverse complement strand
CAAAAAGTTTGTACCAATGGTTTGGTGATTCGCAGAATCGAGAGCTTATCGAGGTATTAAGAAAGTCAGGCTTAAATTTTCAGTCTGCGCTCTATCAGGAACCGTCAAAAGCCGGCCCGCTATCGGGCAAGTCATTGGTTCTTACCGGAACCCTGCCTAACCTAAAACGTGAGGAGGCAGCCGCAAAGATTGAAGCGGCTGGAGGCAAGGTAGTGGGCAGTGTAAGCAAGAAAACCGATTTCTTAGTGGCAGGTAAAGATGCGGGGAGTAAATTAGCCAAGGCGGAAAAATTGTCCGTTGAAGTCATCGACGAGGCACATTTAATTCGGCTGTGCGAGAAATAGTCTAATCAATTTCGCATAATCTTGGTCTTTTACGAAAAAAGGCAGTGAATAACCCAATCTTGGGTTTTGGCAATGGTCCTGCTATGACTACATGTGTTGCGAGGGAGCCGCACGAACTGACCAGGGAGGGCACACCAAACATCCACCTTTTGGGGTAAGCTGTGTTCTCACATTTTTGGGCAAATATGAAGATGGGGAAATTGGACGCACCGGATACTCATTATGTATCTGGAGCAGAGGGGTGGTTGGAATTAGGCGATTTCGAGTCAGCTTTGGCTGAGCTGGATTTGGTCTCTGAAAACTGCCGTGAGTATTTCGATGTNCAGCAGGTACGCTGGCACATTCACAACCGCATGGAAGATTGGGAGACCTGTCTTGTCATCAGTCTCAGGATGATTGAATCCAATCCGGAAATGCCACAGGGCTGGATCAACCATGGCAACGGCCTCTTTTATATGCGGCGTTATCAGGAAGCCTATGATGCGTTGGCCCCGGTGTTTAAACGGTTTCCGCATGATGAAGCCATTCCCTATAATCTGGCNTGCTACAAGTGCCAGAGTGGGGATTTGGATGCGGCGAGGGAATGGCTTGAGCGGGCGCTTAAGGTTGGGGATTCAAAGCGCGTGGGTAAAATGGCGGCGACGGACCCGGACCTGATGCCTTTGTGGAAGACGGGCGTAACNATCAATTAAAGCCAGTCTCGACTCAGCTGGGCAGCTTGCCTAATCTTGCCCGATGGACCAGCGGTCCCCTAAAAAACTAGGCATTCTTCTTTCCATTGGNGCTGATCATCCGAATTTTAATCACGGTTTGCAACTNGCTGCTGCTGCCCTTAATGCGCAGNNTGANGTNTATCTTTATTGTTTGGATGAGGCGGTCTGTGCGGTGAGCGATGAGCGCCTGCANACTTTAAAGGGTNATGGACTAAGGCTCTTTGCCTGTTCCTTTGCATCCAAGCAACGGGGTTTGCCTGAGACTGAGAACGCTATTTATGGCGGGCTTACCATGCTCAGTGATGTGATGGCCAGTGCGGATCGTCTTGTGAGCTTTAACTGATGAAAGAACAACCTGACCCAACTGCTTTTCAGGGCCCCAAGTCACGTATCCTGATTGTGATTGATTCAGATCCGCGTACCAGTTCACGGGTTGGGGAGGCAGTCCGCATGGCTGGTGGGGTAAGTGTTTGGAAGCAAGTGGAGCTACATGTGGTTTTACGTGGAGCTGCCGCACTAGCTTTGGGGGAAGGAGCAACGGAACTTCCCGATGGAAAAATATTCGGTCAATTTATTGGAATGATTCGAGGCAAAGGAGGGAAGGTTTCAGTAATGCCTGATAAAACGGCAATGGAAGTGGTTCAGGTTGATGAAGTGGTTAATCACAGTCTAAAAGAAGAGCAATTTATGGCTCTGACCGCAGAGTTTGATAGCGTGATGCGTTTTTAAAGAATGGCTCGAATCTTTCACATGACCACTCGGCAAGGCGATGAACTGGCCGCGAGCGTAATTGCTGCGCAGGAAGCGGCGGGGCACGAAACGCGCGTGGTAGATCTAACACAGGTTGATCCAGAGGGTGATTACTCGGTTTTATTGGAAGAAATCTTTGATGCAGATTCAGTGCAGGTGTGGTAGGTAGACGTAATTAATTTAAACTATCCAATATGGCTTCGGCTGCTTCTCGCGGATGGTCTGCTGCGTAAATCGGTCGGCCAATTACCAGCCAATCTGCGCCTGCTTGAACTGCGTCAGCCGGGCTCATCACCCGTTTCTGATCACCTGTTTCACTGCCCGCAGGGCGGATACCCGGGGTGACCAGTTTTACTTCAGATGGTAACACTTCGCGTAAGGGGGCAATTTCCTTTGGTGAACATACCAAGCCTTTGAGGCCAGCTTCAGTTGCCATCTGGGCAAGGTGGATGACCTGACTTTCAGGAGTTTTATTTACACTTACTTCATTAAGGTCACTCTCATCCATGCTGGTTAGTACTGTGACTCCCAAAATCAGTGGTGCTTCATTGCCTGTTTGTTCAGCTGCTTCATTGGCCCCCTCCAAGGCACGCTCAAGCATCGTGCTCCCACCACATGTGTGGACCGTTAACATTTGCACATCCAGTCGCGTGGCGCTGGCTACTGCTTTGGCTACGGTATTGGGGATATCATGAAATTTGAGGTCCAGAAACACTGCCGCACCCGTATCGCGCACGCGCTTGACGATATCCGGTCCGGCAGAGACAAAGAGTTCCTTGCCAATCTTGAAAGCGCCGACGGCCGGAGCAACTTTTTCAGCCAGTGTGAGTGCAGCGCTAGCCTCAGGAACATCCAGTGCAACAATGATGGGGTTTTTCACTGCGCAGGATCAAAACATCCCTACAGGGGGTTGAACAGAATGAAGTTTGAGGCTCCCCAAACAGGTCTTAAGCAAATACAAATATTAACGTCGGCGGTTATTATCGCCTCGACGTTGATTATCCGGGCTACGTCGTGCATCGAACCTGCCACTCATATTTTTGGCCTTTTCAGGGTCGCCCATGGCTTGGAGTTGTTTTTGGGTGTTGTCCATCCAAGCAAGAACTTCCTTGTCCTGAGTTTGGGCGCGCAAAGAGGACAGGTAATTTTGCCGGGCCATCAGGGTTTCGGGTGCAACATTTTTGCCTTCACCCAGTTTGCCGAGGTAATAACCTATGGTTCGTAAGCCACGTTCTCGGTTTTCTTTCTCCATTTTCTTGTCATCCAGTGAGGCCAATTGTGCGAACCCCTCATTCATTCGGCTGTTAACGATAATGCTGGCATCTTCGCTAACCCCCATATAGTTGGCGGCTACCTGCCTGAGTGTGCTTCGGTTGCGGTCGCCTAGATCGGGGGTCTCATATATATCACGGATTATTGGCATCGCATCTTTTCCGAGTACTCCCGTGAGGTAACTCAAAACAGACCGATCAATACCGGTATAGCCTACTTCAACTTCCTGACCGTCTTTCTTTTCGGTCCGGTTATATTCGTAGAGCAGCTCTTTTTTAGCTTGGTCCATGAAGGTGGCGTCCTTCTTGTTTCTCAACATGTTCCAAAGCAGCCATTTATTTTGCCGGTCTAAATACGAGACTTCTCTTTCGTCCAATGACATAAGTAATCCATTGGCTGATTTGGGTCTTTTATCGTAAAAGTCAATAAGTAGCTCGTGAGCTGCCTGCAGGTATGCATCGGTGTGTTGATCCTTTGAAAGATCATCTAAAACCAGTGCTAGGTAGGAAATTTCAAGTGACCTGCCGGTCGTACCTAACACTTTAAGGATGATGCGTTCACATTCTTGTAGGTCCGCACCACTGCGTTTGCCAATATGCCGGACGGAATTGAAAAGGCCGATTCTTAAGGACGGGGGGAAAATCGGATCAAGGAAAACCTCCCCGCGCTCCCAATTGCGGGTGGTGATTTGCGAGGTGTTTTCCCAGAGCACTAAGTCGAGTCCTTGACTTAGAAAACGGTCGATAGCCGGAAGTGCATCCGATCCCATGGAGGTGAGCTCTTCAAATTGACGGATGACTTGGCGGATTAGCACGCGATGTTCATCAGTATCGCCGCCTCGGTCATTGCGGTCACCCATCGGTAGCTTGCTCAAGTAATCAAGGATCGCTTCGGGGCTTTCGGTTGAGGAACCGGCAACGACAATCTCTTCGCGTACGATTTGTACTTTGCCAGCCTCAGCTTCCGCTACGCGAAGTTTTTTCTCTAATTCTGCGATTTGTTGGTCGGAACTATCTTCCTTTACTTCAATTTTTCGTTCCACCTCCCCCTTGTTGTCAGTCGAAATAGTAACAAAGGTAATCGCTGCAGAAACGATTGCTGTGGCGAGTATAGCTGCAATGATTTTCATAGTTATAAGTCTGTGTACGTCATCCTACCTTCGTAGGTTACTCTGTCAATAGGGCACTTGACCCTCTAGTGTTACCATGCAAACTTTTAAATATGCGCGTCATCTTCGATGAGTGAGCGCTCACAATGGTTCAATCAGGTTATCGCATCGTCCACTGGCAAGGAGCTGGTCAAACGCATTGCGGCGGGCGGCGCTGTGTCTTGCGGAGGAGTGGACATGGCTGGATGGGCTCATTTAGGGGCTATTCTTGGAGTTCAAAATCGTCGTCCGGTAATTCTACTTACAGGTAAACTTAAACAGCAGGAAACCCTTCAGCAGGACCTTGAAACTTGGTTGAGGCTACTGAAGTCGGACACGGAAGCTCGGTTTTATCCAGATTGGGAGGTGTTACCGCATGAAGATAAACTGCCGCACGCTGATGTAATCAGTGAACGTCTTGAAACCCTCTTGGCGCTTAGGGCAGAGCAGCCACCGGTGATTACTGCTACGGTTGCCTCGTTGATGCAATGCACCCTGTCTCCAAAGGAGATTTTTCACCGTACGCGGACATTGAAGTTGGGTGAGAGGCTTGATCCATTGGATTTTATCGAGTGGTTGGAAGAACAGGGCTACGAACCTGAAGCTCAGGTTACTGCGCGTGGGGAGCTTTCCCTCCGAGGGGGAATTGTTGATGTTTTTCCTTTTACTACACCGTGGCCCATTCGTTTTGAGTTTTTTGGTGATGAGCTTGAGTCCATCCGCTACTTCAATCCGCAAAGCCAGATTTCACGGGATAAAATAAATCAGGTAGATATTTCTCCAGGTGGAGAAGTTGGTTTACTAAGGCAAATCAAGGATTCAGGGAGAACGACTCTTTTGGAGCATCTGCCGGAAGATAGCGTCCTCCTCTTTTGTGATCCTGATAGCATTGAGGAAATGGCCGCACAAAAAGTAATGGAGATTCCCCCTGGTGATCAGTTTCACGTTGAATGGGCTACGCTATGCAACCGTATGGATGAGCGAAATCTCAGTCGTATAGAATTGCGTGAACTGGACAGTGAAGCATCTGATGTGCAGTTGGACATTACTAGCCTGGAGGTTTTCCGACCCATGGGTAATCAAATTTCTGATCCGCAAATTGTGGATGCACAAAGGCGGGAGTTTTTCGGTCAAATTCACCGATGGCGGCGACAGGAATATAAGGTATTGATGTTGTGTAACAATGAGGGTGAACAAGAGAGGTTAGAGGAGTTGTGGGATGAATATGGGTTTGAGAGGGAAGGTGGCAAGTTGGACATTCTTCACGGAACGTTGAGCCGAGGGTTTTTGTTCAACGCGGAAAAGTGGGTGGTGATAAGTGATGCGGAAATCTTTGGGCGCTACAAAGTGCAACGCCCGCGGCGTATGAAAAGTTCGCATGGTGGTGCTACGAAATCGGCTTTTGATATTAACTTCACCGAACTGGAAAAGGGAGATTATGTGGTACACGTCCAGCACGGGATAGGGCGATATTTAGGGATGAAGGTCATGCCGCTTTCCGGATCGAAAGAAGGGGATGATAAAAGTGCTCACGAATGCATTGTCATTGAGTATGCCCAGAGCGATCCGAAAAATCCTCCTCCCAAGCTTTATGTGCCGGTGAGTGAGGCACACTTGGTGAGCAAATATGTGGGCTCTGGTAAAATCAATCCTCCACTTAATCTACTCGGCGGTAAACGTTGGGAGAAAACCAAGGAGAAAGCTGAGAAAGCGGTTCGTGATCTGGCTGCAGAGCTTCTGCGTATCCAAGCGGTCCGGGAAACCGAGCATGGCCACGCTTTTGGTGAGGATACGACTTGGCAGCGGGAGTTTGAAACTTCCTTTGTATATGAGGAAACACAGGATCAGATGAAGGCTATCGAACAGGCCAAGAACGATATGCAAAACGAACAACCCATGGATCGGTTGATTTGCGGTGATGTGGGTTTTGGAAAGACTGAAGTGGCTATTCGCGCTGCTTTTAAAGCGGTTATGGCAGGTAAACAGGTGGCAGTATTGGTTCCTACCACGGTACTTGCACAGCAGCATTTTAACACATTTACCGAGCGTATGATGGAGTATCCAGTTCGGGTTGAATTGCTCTCGCGTTTTCGCACCAAAAGCCAACAAGCAAAAACAGTGGATGCTTTGAAGGCAGGGGCAGTGGATATCGTGATTGGAACACACCGGCTCGTTCAACCTGATGTAGTATTTAAGGACTTAGGCTTGGTGGTGATTGATGAGGAACAGCGTTTTGGGGTCGCTCATAAGGAGCGCTTTAAAATGCTGCGCACGCATGTGGACGTGCTTACGCTCAGTGCGACACCTATCCCTCGGACACTATACCTTGCTCTTACCGGAGCGCGCGATATGAGCACAATAGAAACTCCACCGGTAGACCGTTTACCCGTCGAGACTATTGTTGCTGATTATAATGAAGATCTGATCAGTAAAGCCATTCGACGTGAATTGCATCGGGGAGGGCAGGTGTTTTTTTTACATAATCGCGTTGGAACAATTCACACCGTGGAGAAAAAACTGCGGGGTATTGTGCCTGAAGCCCGCATCGTAGTAGGGCATGGTCAAATGAAGTCAGATGAGCTGGAAGAGGTTATGACTTCTTTTATTGAGGGCAAGGCAGATGTGCTATTATCAACAACTATCATCGAAAGTGGCATCGATATTCCTAATGCCAACACGATTATAATTGATCGAGCAGATCGGTTTGGATTGAGTGATCTATATCAGTTACGCGGCCGGGTTGGCCGTTACAAACATCAAGCTTATGCATATGTGTTACTGCCTCGACACGCGGCGTTACTGGCTGATGCGCGGCGACGGATTAGTGCCATTAAACAATATTCCAGTCTTGGGAGTGGTTTCAAGATTGCGATGCGGGATCTTGAAATTCGGGGTGCTGGAAATTTACTTGGGCCGGAGCAGAGTGGTCATATTACTGCGGTGGGCTTTGAGCTCTATTGTCAGCTCCTTAAGCAAAGTGTCTCTCAATTGAAAGGAGAGAAGGTAAAGAGGCGAGTAGAGGTTGAGACAAAGTTTGATTTCCTCACGCTAAGCCCTGAGCAGGATGCTGCTCCCAAGCAAGCTTCACGGTCACAGCCACGTAAATCAAAAAGCACCATATCGGTTCCACGGGAAAATATCTGGGAATGGGAAGAATATGATAGTGATATGCCCGAGCCTAATTCCGGGGAAAATACCTGTGAAATTGCTCCGGCTTATATTCCTATGGATTATATTTCCTTATTACCGCAGCGTATTGACGTTTATCGACGTCTGGCCCAGGCTAATGATCGATCAACAGTTCGAAGTTTATCCAACGAACTACGGGATCGTTTTGGAAAATTACCCCCTGCAATGGAGCACTTGCTGTTGGTGGGTGAACTAAAAGTAATCGCTTCGGATCAAGGTATTGATTCTATTGTGGTCGACAAAGATCGGCTAAAGTTGAAACGATCTGGTGATTATATCTCGCTGGGTGGGAAGTTTCCTCGCTTAACAAAAAAGAAGGCGTTAGCTCGGTTGCGTGAGGTGAAAAAGTTGTTGTTGGCATTGTAGTGGTCTGTGACTTACTTTAGCTCTTCTGAGCCACCANAAAACCCCATGGCCGAATTAAATAGTTCAGGACGGAAGCTTTCGAATCGCGAGCAGCGGGATTTAGATATAGAGATTCAATTTCTCGAAGGGGTTACCCAGCGGGATCGTCGTTACGTTGAAGCTCTTCAGCTGTTGGGTGATGATTATACGCGTCGGGGTCGATTTGAAGATGGGCTCAATGTAGACCGTCGCCTAGCTCGTCTTTGCCCTAGTGATCCTTTGGTTCACTACAACTTGGCCTGCAGTTTTTCGCTTACCGAGGAGTTCCGAAAAGCGGCTAACGCCCTCCGTAAGGCCATTCATTGTGGCTACCGCGATTTTGATCATTTGCGAAAAGATTCTGATCTTGAGCCGCTTCGCCAGAATGAAATCTATGCGGGTATTGAGCGGGAAATTGCAGAACTTGAGGCGAATCAGGATTGATCGATGAGGGTTCGAGTCCACGGTCGAACGAAACAATTTCGCACTGTGTCCTTCGATGTTCGGAGTAACGAGGTTGTCCTGATAGAGCAACGACGATTGCCTCACGCTTTTGAGTTCACCCGTACCACGACCTATAAACAAACAGCCCGCGCAATTACCAACATGACCGTGCGTGGGGCTGGAGCCATTGGTGCGACTGCTGCTTATGGGCTTGCGCAGGGAGTTCGGTCATTCTCTGGAAAAACCATAGGCGCCTTTAATAGGCATGTGGAACGTGTTTACCAAACTCTTGCCGGGGCACGTCCCACAGCAGTGGATTTGGTTAATGCAATGAACGGTGTGCGTGCAAGCATGATCAAAGGTCCAACGATTGAAGCACAGCAGGAGTTTGCTTTAAAAGCCGCTGAAAGATTTGCCGATGAGGACGTAGCTCACTGCGAAGCGATTGGTCGACATGGTGTAAAACTCATCAAGAATGGTTCGTCTGTGCTAACTCATTGTAATGCTGGCTGGCTAGCTTTCGTGGATGTGGGCAGTGCTACAGCTCCTATGTATGCTGCTCAGGCTAAAGGAAAATCTTTTCACGTGTTTTGCGATGAGACCCGTCCGAGATCACAGGGGGCGGCATTGACTGCATGGGAATTGCATCAACAGGGTGTCTCTCATGAAGTGATTGCTGATAATGCCGCTGGGCATTTGATGCAGCGTGGTGAAGTTGATTTGGTAATCGTGGGGAGTGATCGCACTCTTGGCCGGACAGGAGAAGTAGCAAATAAGATAGGCACCTACACCAAGGCAGTGCTAGCTGCACGACATAAAATACCTTTTTATGTTGCAATACCACTTTCAACCATTGACTGGGAATTGCAGGCAGGGGTGGAGATACCCATTGAAGAACGTGAGGGTAAAGAGGTCCTAAGTGCATGGGGTGTAGATAAACTTAATCGGTGGCGGGAGGTTTTTGTGGCCAACCGTGGAAGTAATGCCCGCAATCCTGCTTTTGACGTGACACCTCCTGAGCTGATTAGTGGAATCATCACTCCAAAAGGAATCTTCAAGCCACGTGAACTATGGAAGTATCGCCGTAAGTTGGGCTGTGCCTAACAAAATTGACTTTTTCGCTTTCACCGATACAGTCNCCNNTNCCTNAAGGCGGGGTAGCCAAGTGGTAAGGCAGGGCTCTGCAAAAGCTCTATCGCCGGTTCGATTCCGGCCCTCGCCTCCAATTTTACCTCCTCGGGGGCTNCCGTTTTCAGACTTTGTGAAAAAAATCACAAAATCACCTTGCACAAAATCCCTAGATTCGTAGGATTCGGGCCGGGACGGTTCTCTTTGGATGTCTAACATTTTTCCTAAATGGACCAATCGCTTGCCTTTGATCCTGACGGTGGGTGGGTTGGTGGCTGGTGCCTGTGTTGTCGCAGGGGTTACCTATTATTTTACTCCGAAATATACACGNGTAGGGTATCAGCCTATTCAACCGGTTTCATTTTCCCACGAGATTCATTCGGGCCAGATGGGTATCGATTGTCGTTACTGTCACAATGACGTGGANAAGTCCTGGTACTCTAATATTCCTTCCGCAGAGACGTGTATGAAATGTCACTCAATGGTGTTGGCTGAAGATCCACGTTTGGAACCCATCCGGAAAAGTTTTAAGGAAAATACGCCAGTNCCTTGGGTGCAAATTCACAAGACGCCGGACTATGTGTATTTCAACCACGCTGTTCATGTGAACCGNGGAGTTTCTTGTGTGAAATGTCATGGCAAGGTTAATGAGATGGATGAGGTTAAGCACTCGAAGTCCTTGAGTATGGCNTTCTGCCTCGAATGTCANCGCAATCCGCATGAGAATGTNAGGCCTCAAAGTGAGGTTTATAATTTAAATTGGGAACCGTCGGCCGAATGGGATGCTGATCGTGAAGGACAGGCACTAGTGGATAAAATGAAGATTCGCTCCAGTCAAAACTGTTCAGCTTGCCACCGTTAAACCCATGAAGATGAATTCGAAAACAGGTCAGGTTGGAAACGCAGTTGAGTCGCGTTACTGGCGTAGCATTGGCGAATCCATGGGTGAAGTTGAGCATCCTGAATGGTCTGATAGAGAGTTTCCGGAAGGGGCATCGGAGTTGCCTGAAGATTTTTCACGTCGAGATTTTCTCAAACTGATGGGGGCCTCGGCGGGATTGGCGGGAGCAGGAATGCTTGGAGTGGGTTGTCGCCGTCCTGAAGAGCTCATTGTTCCCTTTGGTGCTGAAACTAGTGAGGGAATACACGGTCAGGAATACGTTCATGGTGTGCCGATGTATTTTGCTACTGCTATGCCGACACGAACCGGAGCGATCCCGCTTTTGGCAGAGTCTAACGAAGGCAGGCCCACGAAAGTTTCCGGTAACGCTGATTGTCCCGCNAGTAAGGGAGCTGCAAATGGTTTTGCTTATGCTTCTATATTGAATTTGTATGACCCGGATCGTGCCCGGACTTACTTCAAAAACGGTAAGGAGATGTCCAAAGCTGATGCGGTTGAACAGTTAAAAGGTCTAGCTCAAAGTGAGGGTAGAACGGCTTTTCTAATGCCATCGGCCAACTCGCCTTCCCGCGACCGGATAATTGGGCTAATCAAGGACCGGATGGGTGACAGGGTGGAGTTCTATGTTCACGAAGCAATTGATTTCGGTGTCCATGCTAGAGCGGCGTCCAGAGCTTTTGCACAATCCATCACCCCTGTTTGGAAATTTGAAAAAGCCGAAGTCATTTTATCCCTGGATTGTGATTTTATGGGGACGGAGGAAGACTCAGGTCTATACACTTGTGATTTTACGAAAAACCGCAAGTTGGCAAGTGCTGATGACTCAATGAACCGTCTTTACTCGGTGGAGGGATTGCTCACCCAAACCGGTGCCAATGCCGATCATCGTTTGCGAGCCAACGCCTCCAGAATAGGGGCTGTTGCCGTTTATATTGCCAGTAGGCTTGGAATTTTGGCTGATGCCAATTCTCAAAAGTTGATTCAGGACCTCACTGAAGAGCAAAAGAATTGGATTGATGCATGTCTGGAAGATTTTGAGGCAAACAAAGGTAAAGGCCTGGTTGTGGCTGGCTATCGCCAGCCAGAGGAAGTCCACATATTGGTGCACCACATTAATGGTATATTGGGCAATAACGGAAACACTGTTGAGTTCATACCNGCAGCTATTGGGCAATTTGGGACGCTTAAAGATTTGTCAGAAGATCTCGGTAAGTATGATCGAGTAGTGAATCTTGGTTGCAATCCCATTTATGATGGTGGGGTNGACATCGAGAGCAAGGCAATAGTCGATAAGACGGAGTTTAGGCTGACATATTTTAAGAAAGATGAATCTTACTCTTCTATGGGTAAACCTTCTACCCGATCCTGTATAAATGCTCCTTTGGCGCATTATCTGGAAAGTTGGGGCGATGCTCGTGCTAATGATGGAACTATTGTTTCCATCCAGCCACTAATCGCACCACTTTTCGATGCGATGAGNGAGTTAGAGGTCCTGTCGATTTATGCTTCGGCAAATCCAGATACTTACCAGTCAGCTTACGATATAGTAAAAGATACTTTCAGTGGTGATAGTTGGGAGCACTATTTACACCAGGGTTATCAGGANGGCAGCAGTTCGGCTCCTGTTACAGATTTAGAACTTTCGCAAAAAATTCCAAGTATTGCTTACAGTACGATTCCTTCAAAGAGTGTCGAGGTTGTCTTCACCCGCGATTACAGTGTGGACGATGGTCGTTTTGCTAACAATGGTTGGTGTCAGGAGGTGCCCGATCCCATTACCAAGATCACGTGGGATAACGTAATGAGCGTAAGCCGTAAGACAGCTGAGAAGCTGGGGCTTGAGCATGGCAAAAAGGCAAAACTTACTGTTCAAGGCAAATCTATAGAAGCACCTGTATGGGTTCAGCCGGGGATGTCCGATAACACCGTTTCCCTGCCTTTGGGTTATGGGCGGGAAGGTGACTTGAGGATTGCAAACTTTGAATATGAGAAAAGGCCTCTCATCAACAACGAATTCTTTGGGGCTAAGGTCATAGACGTTGGTGGTTTCAATTTTTACAAATTAAGATCTTCTGGAGTGAATTTGGATTTCGGTAAAATCGAAAATACCGGCGAAGATTATCCATTATCCAGTACTCAGGAGCATTGGTCTATGGAGGGGCGTCCCATTGTCAGGGAGGCAACTCTTGAGGAATTTAGAAAGTCTGAGAAGAAGCGTGCCAAAGAGTTAGGTAAGGAGGAATATAATGAAAAGCATTTCTTTCCTGACAATCTAGGTCTGGGTTCGCATGCCCGTAATGAAGGGGAAATATACGAACATCCTTACCAAGAACGTCCGACTTTGAAGAGTGATGTTAACCAGTGGGGCATGTCAATTGATCTTAATTCCTGCATGGGATGTAATGACTGCATTATTGCATGTCAAAGTGAGAATAACATTCCGATTGTAGGGAAAGAGCAGGTTGCCAACGGGCGTGAGATGCATTGGTTAAGGATTGATCGTTATTATACTGGCCGGAACCATAACCCCAAAGAGAAGGATTCTGACGGGTTGCCCTTGATTAAAAAAATAAAGGATCAGGGGCAAAATGGAGACGATGTGCAGCATACTGAGGAATGGATTGATGATCCTCAGGTAGTCAACATGCCCATGAGCTGTGTGCACTGTGAAAATGCACCCTGCGAGAGTGTTTGCCCAGTGAATGCAACGGTTCACGATGACGAGGGCTTGAATATTATGGCCTACAACCGGTGTGTGGGCACTCGGTATTGCTCTAANAACTGTGCATGGAAAGTTAGGCGTTTCAATTATTTTGATTACAATAAGCGTCCCNTGGAAAACCTTTATGAATCACCATTAACTAAACCGGCTTTGTTTTTGGATTGGCTGTCAGATCGTGAAAAGCCAAGCAAGAAGGAGGATGAATGGGATTTACTCGAGCTTGCAAAGAATCCTCAGGTTTCAGTGCGTATGCGGGGGGTAATGGAGAAGTGTGATTACTGTAGTTCTAGGATTCAAGCCGCTAAGATTAATAAAAAGGTAAAGGCGGGAACCGGGGGNGATGTTATGATCAAGGATGCTGATCTTAAGACCGCCTGTCAGTCGGCATGTTCTGCAGATGCCATTACCTTCGGTAATTTGTTGGATAAGGATTCAAGAGTGGTGGAGGAAAAGAAAAATCCTCGCACTTACGAGACGCTTGATTATCTGGATAACGCTGCGCGCACCACTTATCTGGCCAAGGTGCGCAATCCAAACTCCAAGATGCCTGACAGTTACGAGAAACCTTTNAGCACCAAGGAGTATAAGGCTGCAGAAGGAGGGCATGGGGATGCTCATGGACATTCACATGGAAAGGATGGTCACTGATGAGCGAGTCTACTGTCCAATCGAAGGTGGAAACGCATACCCCGGAAGAGCTGGCTCGGATTCCATTGGTTTCTAATAATCGCTCGTTTGGGTGGATTACAAACCAAGTAATCGGGATTATTGAGAATGGTATGCCAGGGTGGTGGAATGTGGTCTTTGGAGTAAGCTTACTACTTACGGTCATGTGTTTTACCTATATCGGTTATCTCATTATGACAGGGGTGGGTGTGTGGGGCTTAAACCATCCCGTGGCTTGGGGTTGGGCAATTGTAAACTTTGTGTTCTGGATTGGTATTGGGCATGCGGGAACATTAATTTCAGCAGTTCTCTTTCTACTGAGGCAAAAGTGGAGGACTTCCATCAACCGAACCGCTGAGGCAATGACTATTTTTGCTGTTATGTGTGCGGGTATTTTCCCGGGTATTCATGTCGGTCGCGTTTGGTTTGCTTACTGGCTTCTGCCGATTCCCAACGCAAATGCGATCTGGCCTCAATTTCGATCGCCACTCTTGTGGGACGTCTTCGCGGTGTCCACATATTTTACGGTATCGCTCTTGTTTTGGTACATGGGTTTAATACCCGATTTGGCTACGATTCGTGATCGCCTGCGTAAAAACGCCAGTAAGTGTACAACTGGTTTTGAAAAACTGGTTAACAAGATAAAGCAATATCTATACGGACTATTCTCAATGGGATGGATCGGTAGTAACCGCCATTGGCGTAATTACGAGAAGGCTTATCTGCTCTTGGCTGGTTTAAGTACCCCTTTGGTGTTATCGGTGCACTCAATCGTTTCATTCGATTTTGCGGTTTCTCAGCTGCCAGGCTGGCACACTACCATTTTCCCCCCCTATTTTGTAGCTGGGGCAATCTTCTCCGGATTCGGAATGGTTCTAACTTTGATGATTCCGATGCGAACGATTTTCAATTTAGAGGATATTATTACAATCAGGCACTTGGAATTGATGTGTAAAGTGATAACGGCGACAGGTTCCATAGTCGGATACGCCTATGGCATGGAGTTCTTTATAGCTTGGTACGGCGGTAATCCCTACGAGCTTTACGCATTTAAAAACCGTGCTTTTGGCCCTTATTGGTGGAGTTACTGGATCATGATTAGCTGCAATGTGATTAGTCCTCAGTTCTTTTGGTTTAAGTGGTGCCGTACAACCCCTTGGTTTATTTTTATTGTTTCTATATTTGTGAATATTGGAATGTGGTTTGAGCGCTTTGTGATCGTTGTGACTTCACTGCATCGTGATTACTTACCCTCCAGTTGGGGGTATTATAGTCCAACTCAGGTGGATATCCTCACTTTTGTGGGTACTTTTGGCCTGTTCGGGGTGTTATTTCTATTATTTCTCAGATATCTGCCGACTATTTGTATTTTTGAGGTGAAAAGCGTGACGGCGCAGGCTGACCCTCATACTAAGGAGGGTGGGGCAGATAAGGTTGAAGGAGGTATGCACTGATGAGTAAGCCTTTTGCCATCATGGCGGAGTATGAAACTCCGGCTGAGACCATGGCTGCGGCCAAAAAGGTTCATGGTGAAGGTTACCAAAAGTGGGATGTGCATTCTCCATTTCCGATTCACGGTATGGATGAGGCGATGGGGTTGGATAATGCAAAGGTGGGTTGGTTTACTTTTTTTGGTGGGGTGACTGGTTTTACAACGGGTATGGTCATGATTTATTTCATGAACAAATTTGACTACGATATTGTTGTTGGAGGTAAGCCTTTGTTTAGTGGGTTTTTTGCTTTTCCGGTAGCCTACGAATTAACCATTCTGCTGAGTGCCTTTGGGTCGTTAGGTGGGATGTTTATACTGAACCGTTTGCCTAGACATCATCATCCGCTCCTGGCCAATGCGCGGTTTGCTGATGTGACTGACGATAAGTTTTATGTGGTAATTGAGTGTGAGGATGACCGCTACGATGAACAGACCACGCGTGCTCTTTTGGAGAGCACCGGGACACAACACATAGAAATGGTGGAGGACACTCAATGAGATACGTTCTGATCGGTATTGCTATGTTAGTGTTTATGGTAGTGAGCTTGGCTGGTTTCCGAGGTGATATATCTCGTAAGCCTCCCTTGGAAATCTTCCCGGATATGGATCGGCAACCCAAGCTTCGCCCGATGGAGCCTAATAGTTTCTTTAAGAATGGCATGAGTTCGCAACCGTTGGTTAAGGGGACAATTGCCCGTAGTCAGCCCATAACTTTGAATGAAGGTAAGGAGGTATATCCTTTTGAGAAAACACACAGGGTTGTTAGTGGCTTTGAAAGTGGAACAAACACTGTAGCAGTTATCCCAATTCCTGTCACCAGTCAGCTCATGGAGCGTGGTCGTGAGAAGTACAATATTTCCTGTGTTCCTTGTCACGGTGGTCAAGGCGATGGCAAGGGTATCGTTGGTTATTTTGGTTTTGGTGGAATTAGAAACTTGCATGAACCTGATGTAGTGAAAAGCACTGACGGTCACTTATACCGTGTTATTACCAAAGGAAAAGGTTTGATGATGGGTTATGCAAATACTCTTGATGTTACGGATCGCTGGGCGATTGTGGCCTACCTCCGAGCTCTTCAGTTGAGTAGATTGGGTAAGGAAGNGGAAGTTCCAGANAGGTTTCACGTNAAAACTAAGCCTGAGGCCAAGAATTCTGATCAGGAGCAGAAGAACTGATATGAACGAAATAGCGACCACTACCACTCAAGAATCTGAGGAAACGACTAATTNGCGTAGTATTCCCCAGATTGCAGTAGTCATCGGTTTGCTGCTTTGTATTTACGGTTATGTGCAGGACAAAGAGCAGTTNGCCTTCTCTTACCTTACCGCTTTTATGTTCTGCCTGAGTTTGGGACTGGGGTCACTCTTCCTGGTTTTAGTGCANCATCTTTTTGATGCGGGCTGGTCATCTCCTATCCGCCGTTATTGCGAGCATTTGGCTTGTCTGCTTTTTCCATGGTTGGGGCTGGCATTTATTCCGGTAGGTTTTCTTGGTCCTGAATACATTTACCCATGGATGCGAATAGAAGATCCACACTCTGATCACGCGCTGCANGTGAAAATGGCTTTGTTTAATAAGCCAACTTGGTATGCGCTATCAGTTATCCTCTTTTTTGCGTGGGGTTGGTTAACTCATCGCCTGCGTTATTGGAGTTTACAGCAGGACAAGTCTGGNACCTCTGATTTTGAGGGGAAACTAATGTTTCCCGAGCACTTGATTGTCGGCTTTTACAAAAAAGCACAGCAGTTGCCGTTTGAGCAGGGCCAACAACAGGTAATGTGCACACGTATGATGCGTATTCACTCTGCCTACGGAATTTTGCTTTTCGCGTTTACCTTAACCATGGGGGCNATCCTCTGGATGAAGAGTATTCAGCACCAGTTCTTTAGCACGATGTATGGCGTCTATTATTTTGCCGGAAGTTTGTGGATGAGCATATCTGCAGTCTGGATTATTGGTCGCATCTTGAAGGCTAAAAATATTGTGCCCCAGATAAATAATCTACAGTTTTATAATTTGGGAACCATGCTTTTGGCGTTCACTGTTTTTTACTCTTATATTCATTTNTCACAGTACTTTCTTATCTGGAATGCAGCCATACCTGAGGAGACNTTTTGGTATGTTCTNAGAGAGCAAGGTTCTTGGGCCTATGTGAGTTGGGCGTTAATTATTGGCCACTTTTTGATCCCATTTTTGGTTCTGCTTCGTATTGATGTTAAATTAACTAATAAGGTAATGGTTCCTATTTTTATCTGGGTTCTCCTAATGCATTACATGGACATGTATTTTAATGTTATGCCTGAGATNCACAAGGATGGNCCATCTCTCGTGTTGGCTGATTTGGGNACANTATTACTTTTGGGAGGNTCACTGATTTGGNTTTTCATGCGTGATTTATTNAATCANCCAGTGATACTCATGAAGGATCCNAGAATGGGAGAAGCTTTGGAGCGACATTAATGAGNGAAGATATCAAAAAGTCCGATTCATTGCTGCCCAGCTGGGCGGCTCACGAATTATTTGCCNTGATCTTNACCTTGGTGTTGGCGGTGTGGATTGCGACTAAGTATGGTGTGGAGACAAAGCCTCAGTCGCTAACTGACGCTCGAGATAAATCACGGTCTGAAAAGCAGGCTGAATTAATCAAGGCCGATGAGGAGGCGTTAAGCAGTTATGGAGTAGTGGATGCCGGCCGAAAAGTTTATCGGATGCCTGTGGCTGACGCCATGACCGAGGTAGTNTCNAGAATGAATGAAAATTCAGGAGCGCTTCAGAAGGAGCTCGTTGCTCGGAGTATGTCAGCGGCNGGACTGGCNGTCGCCGGAAACGAGGAGGATTTANATGATCCGGTTCTTATCTCCCANGGTAAGACGCTATTTCAGACAAAGATTTGTTACACTTGCCATCAAGCGGATCCTGCCGTGCNGGCTCCAGCCGGTTTAGCTTTGAAAGCCCCAAACTTTATTGGTGANTTTTGGGGNAAAGAACGTGAAGTTCACGTAGGGCTCGGTGGGCCCATAGAAAAAGTAAAATTTGATGCGGCTTATTTTACTGAATCGGTTCGTAAACCAATGGATAAGGTGGTCAAAGGAGCTTTAGCGCCTATGCCTCCTCCTGTTCCTATAAACGATGAAGAACTAAAGGCATTGTTGGCCTACGTGAAAAGCTTAAGCAAGGCCGATTAAAATGGATGGTAGATGAGTAATAACACAGATAGCGCTGCCGATCTGGTACCTGAGAATAAGCCTGAGGCAATTAATGCCTCTTGCCGCTTACCTGTATTATTTCTTTTTTTCAGTGCAGCTATTTGGGTTGTACAGGCTTCGGCGGTTGGTGTTTTGGGTTCACTTTCCATGCAAATACCGGGATTTCTTCCCGATTTATCGTATCTGACCTACGGGCGGTTGCAGGCCAATGCTTGGGTAGCGTTTCTATTTGGTTTTGGCGGTAATGCAGGCCTCGGCTTGACTCTTTGGATGTTGAGTCGGTTACGTGGAATGGAGCTGGCTCGTCCGGGTTTTGTGGTAGCAGGTGCGGTTTTATGGAATGTTGGAGTAACCGCTGCGATGGTAGGAATTACCATGGGTGACCAACCGGGTGTGCCTGGGTATGAATTGCCTGCTTACGCCGGAAGGGTGCTCTTTGTAGGTCATGCTTTAATCGCTTTTAGCGCGGTTCTTACTTATTTCTCCCGTCGACATAAGCAGCTTTACCCAAGCTCCTGGTATCTCATTGCCTCTTTGGTGGCTTTTCCCTGGATTCTGGGCACCGCACATTGGCTTTTGGTGGAAAACCCTGTTCGAGGCGCGGCCCAGATTCCTGCAGCGCACTGGGCGGCCACCAGTTTGCAGCAAGTCTGGTTAGGAAGTATGGGATTAGCTGCCTTAATTTATTTTATACCTAAAATTACCCAGCGCGAGCTTCACAGTCGTCAATGGGCAGGGTTTGGTTTCTGGATGCTTTTAATTTTGGGAGGTTGGGTAAATTTGAATAGCGGATCACCTATTCCGGTTTGGTCAATCAAACTCAGTCAGCTAGCTTCGTTGTTGTACATATTTGTTCTTGTTGCTGTCTGTTGGAATCTTTTGCAGACAGCGAAAGGGGTTCCTCTGATCGGATCTAAAGATTTAACACTAAAGTTTATGGGAGCCTCGTTTGCCTCTTGGGCACTGGTGGCTTTTTATACTTTTGGCAACGTCTTTTTAGAGTGGAATAACCTTCTTCAATTTACTTATGCCGCCACAGCGATGCGCCATGTCTTTGCTTGGGGCTTTTTTGGTATGGCTATGTTTGGCGCAATATATTATGTGGCACCCCGTTTGTTTGGAAACGAAGTTGATTGGGCCTGTTCCGGGATTTATAAGTGGGTGTTTTACTCAACAGGTTTTGGAGTTGTGGTTGTGGCTTTAGCGGGAATGTATTTTTCATACGGGCACGGACATGCATTGCAAGGTAGTGTGGCTGCTGATGTGCTCGCCAAAAAGGCCCTCATGCCCATGAGGATCGCGTTCTTTGGAGAACTTGCTTTCTTCGCGGGGAGTATGGTTTTTCTCTCTAGTATGGCGTGTTTGTTGTTTCGTAATTGCTGTGGTGAGTGCAGCCCGATGTCTATAATTCGCCAATGCCGAGCAGCTGAATCCGAAGGAGGTGCTGAGTGAATAAATCACCCCTGATTTTTGTAGGTGTGCTTTTTGCACTTAGTCTTTCTTGGTGGGGCATGGTTTATGGTCCAGCTTCTCAGGTTAACAATCTGTCTCCTGAATTGGGGGCGGGCGATCCCTTGAGGCCACGTGTTGGGTTGGCTAAACAAGGCGAGCAGGTTTATCGGGAGAATGGGTGTTATTACTGTCATACACGTGCTGCTACTGGCGGAAGCTTTGGCTATGAAATCCAAATAACTCAGCTGGGAGATGATCGGCAACTCAATGCAGAGGCAGTTGACCAGCATGACAAAAAATATTCTAGAGAAACTGTTTTCCAGAAAGCCTATTCCTACAAGGCAGTGGCCAAGGCAGCAGATGCTTTAAAGCAAGAACAGGACAAGGAACCTGAGGAACGGGACCAGAAAAAAATTCAGGATGCCAATGCAACCTTGATTTCGGCAATTGGCTTGTCAAATGATATTTCGCGAGGAGCAGAAGAGGGCGTTAATTTAAAAGCTTATGGAGTATCTGGAGTGAGTTTTGAAAAGGATTTACTTGCTCAGTTGGGCTTACCGGCAGAGATGAATGCTAACCAGGCTCGGTTGGTTAAAGAAGCGAGTTTTCCGGTTACTGATGGAAGTCAGAGCTGGAAAGATATTGAGGGAACGATTCAAAAATTAAAGGATAAGGCGGGTGCTCAATATAAATTGCAGCCGGTGGCAAAGGAATGGCCTGATGTAGAGAAGGGTGCCGGACGTCAAAGTGTTTCACGAGATTTTCTTTTCGACGAGCATGTCATGATTGGAGTAATGCGTTTTGGGCCTGATTTAAGTAACATAGGGCGTAACATTTTATTTGAAGAAAAGAATGGTAAAGAGGTGGCAAATAACCCAGAGGAGCAAGTCATAGAGGATAATAAGATCTATAAACACCTCTATGACCCACAATGGAACGGGCAAAGTTCACATATGCCACCATTTCGATATTTATTTAAGCAAAGGAAACTGGGAGAGAATGAACGGGTGCAGTCTGGAGAGATCGAAGTTGAAAAAGAAGATTCATACAGAGTGGCGATTACGCCAACAGCAAAAGCAAAGGCCTTATTAGAATACATGAAAAGTTTGCGAAACGATAAACCGCTGCCGGAAGCTCCGTTGGTAAGAAGGAAACAAGCATCAGCAAAGTGATAAGGCATATTATTTGAATATATGAGTGAAGAACCCAAATTGAGCATGAATGAGCATGATGAGCCAGTCTCAGGTAATGCCCAAATGCCGGTGGGTGTTGCGGTGGTTCTTGCGCTGCTAGGGTACATTGGGTGTACAAAGGTTGATGAACTAAATGCCAACTTTGCTAGCAATGTACATTTTCCTTTTGGCAGTCCTGTCGAAGTAGCCTCTCTGGCGCCATCTGAAGAGCAGCTGGTTATAATGCGGGGTAAAGCGCTTTACGCAAAAAACTGCATGGCTTGTCACCAAGCAAATGGAGGGGGCTCTGGTGTAAATCCTCCGTTGGCTAATTCGCCTTACGTTCTGGAAAACTCAGAGAGACTAAGCGCTATTTTNTTAAAAGGACTGGGAGGTCCAATTGAAGTTCTTGGCAAAACTTATAATGGTGCAATGCCGGCGTGGGAGAGCACCTTAAGTGACGTGCAAATTGCAGAAGTTCTCACGTACATTCGGCAAGAATGGGGCAATAGTGCCAGTCGAATAACTGGCGAAGAAGTTTCAAAAGTTAGTGCAAAGATTCAAGAACAGGGCCAGTCACAGCCTTGGACTGAGCCTGAGCTCAGTGAAGCTTTTTCAGCAGAGTAAGCTTGTTTTTATCGGCCGGCTTGCCTGATTTCATAATTCGTACTATTTAATAGTACATGGATAACCGTGATGCATTAATTGCGCTAAATCTTTTGCCTGAGATTGGGCCGGTTCGCTTGTCTAAACTTCTTGATTGCTTTGGAGAGCCGCAAAAAATACTNGGTGCATCTGAGCGCGCATTAATGTCTGTAGACGGAATAGGGGCTAAAGTGTCTGCTAAAATACATCAGTGGAATAAAGTAGTTAATTTGAGTGAAGAATTACGCCGTATTGATAGGTTTCCCTGCAAAATTCTCACTCTTGATGACGAGTGTTATCCATCATTACTTAGACAGATATATGATCCTCCGTATGTTTTATATGTAAAAGGCGAAATCGGTTTAATTAACGATTGTTCCATTGCGATGGTGGGGACGCGGCAATCTACCTTNTATGGCCGGCAGGTAGCGAAAATGCTAGCCGGGCAATTTGCGGCATCAGGGGTAATGGTTGTCAGCGGTGGTGCTCGTGGAATAGATAGTGCTTCGCATGAGGGAGCTTTGAATGCAGGAGGTAGGACAATCGCCATTCTTGGCACCGGGATGGACATTGTATATCCATCGGAAAATGTTTCCCTTTTCAACAGAATCTCTGAACAAGGGGCAGTGATTACGCAATTCCCTTTTGGTTATAAGGGAAGTAAATATACGTTTCCGGTTCGAAATCGGATCGTGGCGGGGATGACCCAAGGGACGTTGGTAGTGGAGGCAAATCGCGCCAGTGGTGCATTAATTACCGCTAATTTGGCGGGTGAGTATGGCCGTAATGTTTATGCGGTGCCAGGCCGGATAGACTCACCACGGAGTGCAGGATGTCATGATCTCATTAGAGATGGTGCTAAATTATGCGAATCAGCTGAGGATGTTATCAGTGAGTTTACGCATCTTAAAGCGTTGAACCCCGAGTTGATCAAAATTCCCATGCCGACTTTGTCGCCAGTTGAACAATCTGTTTATGGCGTACTTTCTCATGAAGAGATACAACAGGATGAAATTATTCGCCTTAGTCGATTATCTTCATCGCAAGTTTCAGTGGCGTTATTGCAANTGGAGATGAAAAAATTANTTACNCAACATCCAGGGCGGTTTTTTAGGCGATTTTATTGAGTGTTGCGTTGGCTATAACGATCGGTTTTTAAGAATAGATCTTGGAGACTAAACTTTGTTCTGAGTTAATTTGGAGTTACCTAGTTTGATTTATCTTTCACCAACTCCTCTCCAGTATGATGGGAGAAATGAATGTAAGCCTAAAGGTATTTGGTGATCAGGTTGCACCCTTAAAGAAGTATAGGAATAGTTTATTTCAAAGTACTGGGTGTTGGCATTACGTCGGCGAAAGGCGCCTTGGTGCGTCGTAGTTCCTTTACGGCTTTGGTTCGGTAGGTGGCCAACTTCCTAGAGTGACGGGGATTTAACGCAAGGTTGTTTAATTCCTGGGGATCCTTGTCTAGGTCATACAATTCCTCCATCTCACCCTCGATGAGATTACGTATATATTTGAAGCGCCCTTCGGCAATCATCACGTACCAGGGTATGCCTGGGCCATGGTAAAGTTTTGGGTCGTCTGTGGGCGGAATATTGGCCGTAGCTGAGCCATAGATTTTACCGGTATGCACCAGCATGGCTGGTGATTTGCGTTGTGCTTTCGGGTTTTTGAGTAAAGGGCTTAAATCCTCACCGTGCATTTTCCACGGGAGAGACAGGCCTGCTAGTGAAAAAAAGGTTGGCGGTAAATCGACTCCGCTTACTGGTTCTTTTACTACGCGGCCTGCCGTCTTTTTGGCTATTTCCAATGGCGGCCGAATTATTAGAGGCGCAGCTACGGTCGCATGATATGGCGCAACCTTGGATTTAAATCCGTGTTGGCCCCATGCGAAGCCTTGATCTGAGGTGAAAACGATTAAGGTGTTCTCATCTTGCCCGCTATCCTTTAGAGCTTTTAGNACTCTACCGACTCCTTCATCGATAGCCAGCACTCCTTCGTGATATTGTTTAATCCATTGGCGCAGAGGCCTGCCCGGGATATCTTTCATTCCAACTGGTCCCAGCTCGCGTACTTTTTTTTCCACTGGTTCTCCTTTTGTTACCATATGTTGATCTGGTCGAATATGGCTTTGGCCCGCCGGTTCCCAGTGTTCCATCTTTTGAACATACTTTGGTTTGCCCTCTCTTGGAGGGTAAACATCCNTGGGTATCGGTACCTTTGCCGCCTCGTAGTTTCCCTTGTGGCGGTCTGCCGGTGTGAAGGGGCCATGAACTGCNCCGTAACACAGCCAGAGGTACCACGGCTTATTTTTGTCACGGCCTTTGCCATCAATGAACTCAATGGCCCAGTTTGTATAATTATCAGTTGTGTAGCCTTTTACCAGTTGTGCCTTGCNGCCGTTAAATTCGGTAAGTTGATCGTGGTAATAGTTCGGAGAATTCTTCACATATTTTGGGCGGTTCCAGATGATTTGATGATCCCAATCACGACCAAAGCCACCATCCACCCCAGTATGCCATTTGCCGATTTGCGCAGTTACGTAGCCGTGTTTGCGGAAAACCGCAGGCCAAAAGGGGCATTTTTTTGGGTCATAGGCACTGCCCGGATACTTTCCTTCCATGCGCATTGAATCCACCCCGTGCTGATGGTGGCCTGTGAGCATGGTCGCACGTGAAGGCATACACCATGAACCGATATAGGCGCGTGCAAATCTGACACCGGATTTTGCCAACGCATCAATATTTGGGGTTTTTACAAAGTCAAACGCTTCATCATAGCAAGATACCGTACGGGTGGATTGATCGTCGGTGTAGATAAANAGNATATTCGGACGCTTGTCCTTGGCAAGGGACACAACAGTTAAGCTGAATAATAACAGAATGTTTTGNATGCGTTTCATATGAGTGGGTTAGTTGCTTTTTAGATCGTTAATGTTTTTTTCCAGTACCTTAAGTTGATCCGAAAACTGTGGGCTATACTCATCCAATCTCCTCGATAGCCAGGGGTCGGTCTTGAATTCTTCGATCACAGCCTTGATGCGATTGATTTTCCTTTCAATCTGCGCTTTTGCGTTTGCTTTGTGTAGATCGCGTTCAAGAGCGGGTAGGTCGATTTGTAATTGGCGAATTTTTCGGTCCAGTGCTTGTCGTTGGGCGGTTTCTCTCAGGTTTCTGATTTTTTCCTCACTGGCTTTCTTCGCTTCGTCTGTATAATTCATACCTTCGGGTAAGGGCCAGTTGTCGGTGCGAAAAGTGGGCACTGGTATTCGTTCTCGTCCTACNAGATTGCCCGTGGGCCAGTTGGCCCAGCCGTAACGTGCGGCAACCGGTTCCTTGACTAGATCGCTACTTAATTCAATGCACCATTTTTTATCCAACCGCGTTTCCCTTGCTTTGGCTGGATACCAGCGGCGGTCGACGCCAGCGATAATGAACCCTGTAATGGGTGCTTTACCCTCACGTGGTTGTGGAAGAACTTGCCANGCGGCATTATTTTCAATGTGTTTCCAGCGTTCATACACCACAGGATCCTGATCAAAAAACAGGAANAATTTTCCATCCTGCTTTTTCATTTCACTAAACACATTGCCGCGGTGGACAACTTTCTTTTTGTAAACTTTCGCCAGAGCCCAGAGAGAGGCGTATTCGGCTACGGGAAGCTTTTCGGCGGGATGGATATACGAATTACCGGATGGGTAGGTGGCAATCATATCTCCATGGGGATCATTTTCTAGTGCTCGACGCTGGATGTCGCGGATGATGGCATATCCCTCAGCAACAGTAGCTATTTCCGGATCGATCCCGAAAGTTCCCCATCCGGGTTGGCTGATGCAGCCGAAGGGAAGGGTATCATCACCAAATGCTTTACGAAAGGAAACTGGTACTTTCGGAAAGGTTGATTCGTAGCGTGTCCAGCGCATGAAGTTGTTATTTTCTCCCTGATAATAAAGCACTCCGCGCAGGCCAAGGAGACGGATGGGCATTACAGTAGCGTTGAATAGGCCAGCGGGCGGGCTCCAGCCCGCGCGGGCATCTCCGGGTTTCTTGGGTAGTCTTAGGCGTGGTTCCTTTTTTCCTTCGGCCTTAGCCTTGGCAATTTTCTGGGTATGGGCTTGACGTGCAACCTCGCAGGATTTTTNCCATTTATCCATCAGAGCAGCAACCTGCTTAGGGTCATCCCAGATAGCCGTTTGTGCATCGTGTTCAGCGAGCACAGTTTTCATCAGTTTATTATCGATGGTATCAAGTTCTTTGCGATGACACCAGGTCTGGCCCAGTGTTCCGCCGCGCGCCACATTGATAATGCCGACGGGANCTTTAAGGTAGCGATGGAGGAACATACCGTAAAGATAGGGTACAGCCGAAAAGCGNTGGGCACTTTCTGGAGAACATTCCTGCCAGCTGGCATTTTTACGGATATCAGGCAGCGGCTTATACCACGAATCTTCCCAGGCAATGTAGCGTAGACCCGGGAAATCTGCTGAGGCAACCTCACGATCCTTGCGGTTAAAATTGCCCCAACCCATGTTNCTTTGGCCTGCACAGATCCAGATTTCTCCAATAAGCACATTCTGTGCGAGAGCGATTTGGTCGCCTGATTGGGCAATTATCCAGGTGGGTTGAAAGCTGGCCTCGGCAGGGGGGAATTCAACCCGCCAATAACCGTCANCAAGAGCCNTGGTTTCCAGTGTTTTGGTTTCAAGACTTGGAGGATTTTTTTCCACATACTTAATTCGAACTGAATATTCCTCTCCAGCTGTTTGTGCATTTTGAGCTTTACCCAGTTTATTAGCTGCGGCTTTCCCTAACGAGGCATCCTGAGTTAGGGTGATTTTTACGGTAACTTTTGGCTTTGCCCAGCCCCAGAGGGTGATGGGTTTCTGCTGCTGCAGCACCATGTTGTCACTTATAATTTTGGCAAACCGGATGGTTCCTGAATCTTGAGCTTTGGCTATGGAGAGAGCGCACAGAAATGGAATCAGCAGGAAAATATTTTTTTGCTTCATGATGAATAGGTAGCGCTAAAAGCGTCTCGAATCCCCCGTGTTTGGTCGAGCAAAACCTCCGGACTTGATCAAACTCCATCCCCCTCCTAGGCTTTCTGCGTTCCCAAATCAATAAAGGTATTACCATGAATCGACGCACATTTATCCAAACTACAGGTGCTGCGGCAGCTGTAGCCGCAACTTCCGCAATTCAAGCTGCTGACAAAAAGCGAGCGCGCGCAAATAAGGGGCTCATATTCAAATCTACAAAATTTGGTGGTCGACCGAATGTAAAACGCATGCAAGAGCTAAAGGCCTTGGGGTTTGATGGTATCGAGGGTTCGGCTCCCGGTATGGATGTGGGCGGATTGCGTAAAGCATGCGAAGAGGTTGGTCTTCCAATGCACGGGGTAGTTTATAACAAGCACTGGAATAAGAGACTCTCTTCGCCNGACAAAGCGGTGCGCGACGAAGGTCGCACAGGGCTGGAGGCAGCCATTCGCGAATCGAAGGCTGTTGGTGGCTCATCGGTTTTATTGGTGCCTGGTGCAGTTCGAGGGCCGGACGAGACGCATGAACATGTTTGGGAGCGCTCTATCACTGAAATTCGTAAAGTTATTCCATTAGCGAGCAAACTGGGTATACATGTGCTCATCGAGACGGTTTGGAATGGTTTCTGTGAAAAGCCAGAGCAATTCCGTGATTACNTNGATGAAATCAATAATCCTTGGGTTCAGGCTTATTATGATATTGGAAACATGCAAAAGTTTGCGCCCAGTCATGAGTGGATTCGCATTCTCGGNAAACGCAACGTGAANCTGGACGTGAAGGATTGGGGTGGGCCCAATAAAAAATTCTGTCCGCTCGGTCAGGGTGATGTGGAGTGGGATAAGGTTCGGGAGGAGTTGGCGAAAATTGGCTTTTCTGGATGGGTTACACGAGAGGGGAATGATGGTGGAGCGGATAAGACGGCAGCGTTGATGGACGAATTACTAGATCTCTAGATCTCATGAAACATCTGCGACTGTTTGTGGTTCTGCTGCTGGCTTACTTACCGGCTGCTTCAATCGCCGCGGTTCTTCATGCTGGTGCGGCTAAGATAGATATTACCGACGAGACCGGGAAGGTGAATGATCGGCTGTATGCCCGCGCACTTGCCTTGCGTAATGGCAACATTACGGCGGTTTTGGTTTCTATTGATGCTGTGGCTATTGGTGGAATCGGCCGTATCAAGAACGACTTTCTTCCCAGGGTTCGGGCAAAATTGAAAAACGAGTTGGGTATTGCTCCTGAAAATACTTTGTTTAATGCCAGTCATTGTCACGGATTGGTACATTCGGAGATTGAAGCGCGTACCATTGAGGTGGTACGCCGGGCGGTGAGGAGTATGGTGCCAGTAAAAGTTGGTGTGGGTGTGGGTCGGGAGACNCGAATCATGGAAAACCGGCGCTTGATCCTTAGGGATGGCAGTACCGTTGATGTGCGACGGGCTTACTCTCTTCCTTCTGATAAAGACGTCGTCTCTGTGGGGCCGGTGGATCCTGAGATCGGTATTCTGCGCCTTGACCGTTTGGATGGTCAACCCTTGGCGGTAGTTTATAACTTTGCTTGTCACCCCATTCAGAATACTCCTGAAGTTGGTAATTCAGCCGATATTACTGGTTTTTCATCAAAGATTATNGAGGAAAACCTTAATTGTGTTGCTCTTTTTGTTCAGGGTGCGGGTGGAGATATTAATCCNATCAGTTATAAAGATGTTAATCATCTACATAGTGCTGAGCCATTGGGCTTNATGTTAGGTTTAAGTACGCTCCGAGCAGTGAGGGGAATTCGGACTCGTCCTAATCAGCCGCTTAAGGTGCTTAACGAAAAACTCAAGCTGCCGCGCGCAGATCATTCCAAGCGGATTGCTTCCATGGAAGTGGAACAGATTCGACTCGCTGATTCCTTGAAGGGAACTTTNCTTAATCTAGANACCTTTTTGCCTTTGGCTGTGAAATATCAGCTTTCCACCAATAGTCCCTCTTTAAATTCCTACCGCTATCTTCATGAGCTGCAAATGAAACGCAGTGATTTGGTGCGTCTTGATGAGGCGAATCGCCGCCATTTGAAAGCATACATGCGTAATATTCACACCATGGAGAAAATCACTCGATTAAACACTAACCTGCGCCTTTTAAAGAATCATCAGAAAACAGGTTTTGATTCAGGTAATAAGACAATTGAAGTGGAGATAGCGGGGCTTCGTGTTGGAGATTTTGTTTTAACTACTTTTCCGGGTGAACTGACTGTGCCCGTTGGATTGAATATAAAAAAGGCTGCAAAGCACCCTCACGCTTTTATTGCTGGTTATACTAATGGCTATATTTATTACGCGCCCACTGCTGAGCAGTTGAAGAATGTTGGGGGAGCACAGGAGGATAGTGATTGCCTGCTCGATCCTGCTTGGCAAAACAAATACGAGATAAAAGCTGGTGAAATTATTCGCAAATTGATGANGTGAAGTTGCTATCTATTTTTCAGAATGGGCTAGGCACAAGGAATGCGTGTTGTTCGAGCAGGCTCAATGGACCGTTCCAAGAGATGAATTGGCTGAGAAAGAGAATCAGCGTATAGCCAAAAGCAATTGGCAGTGCTGCTAACCTAAAAAGCCACCGCAATGTGAAATGGCGGGAAGTCTCGCGAAGATTAGCTCGCCCCATGGCCCAGCCGACCATTAATCGGGCTGGCAGCCCGAAGACCACAAAAAAGAGTGCAGGTAGCCAAGTGATTTCCGCTGGCGTTAGTTCTATTTTCATTAGAAACAGCGGGACTGCCAACGCCAGTGTTAGAAGGATTCCCAACCAGAACATGAACGGAGCTTTGTTTCCCAGTCGATGGACTACCGCAACTTCAATAAAGGCACCGAACCGATTTTCTCTTGCGAACCAGGCTTGTAGAAAAGGTAGGTATAGCAGTACCCCCATCAGAATTAATCCACCTAGCAGTGAAACGAGTATGCCGGCATTTGAGGTAATGTTTGAGGCCAGAATCATCAGGCCCACTGGAATCAATAGCCAAAGGAGGGTNCCGGCAAAGCCNCTGGCCCCCAGCCAAAATAGAAATGGTAATCGCAGTTCTGATACGGTGTTCCACAGAGCATCGCGTGCACTGGCAAATTTATTGGATGAGCGTAGCCAGTGGATAAAATCGACGGGGGCCGGCCATATAAAATGGCGTAGTTTGCCGCCTCGTAGCACAGCCCATGTAATATGGAGAGAGGTAAGCCCAGTTACAACCCAAAGACCCACACTCCATCCTGTCGATCCGCTGGGGTTTACTATTAAGGCTGAGTCGCGCATAGCTGAAAGAAGGCGGGTAGGCCAGAGCAGCAGCCAGATGCCTAAGACCACACCCCCGATACGCCCTGCTTTACCTATTCCAATGAAGCCGTCACGTAGTCGGCCGGTTCGCGCGATGGTTCCACTAGTATGCAATAAATATCCGAGGCTAATCAAGTTAACTACGGGAATTGCTGAGACAACTGCCAAACCGAAAATTAAAGAAACCATTCCGAAACACCAGCCGGTTGCTGAATAAATGCNGTGGCCAATTCTGGGCAAGCAGGAAAGCTTGGGCAGTTTAAGGTTTATCTGAGTTTTAGTTTTCGGTGAATCCAGCACCGGNGGCAACGAATCCACTGATGGCTTGGCTGGTTGAGGCCAATCATCTTGCTGCTTAGTATTCACTAATGTATATTTCTCTTNGGTGGATAAGTGTTGTATGGGCGATTAGTACAGCTACCGTGAAACCGATAGAAAAGATAATCTCTCCGGTTGGGCAACGCAATCTGCTCTTTGTCGCAGTTTGTATTTTTGGGATAGGTGCAGTGGGGTCCAGCTTCCTGCAATCCGATAAAATTGTCCCTCCTAGAGANTATTCTGCAGAACAATATCAAAATCCAGAGTTTGTGGATATTGTTGAAGATATTGATGCAGAGTTTGNTGCCTATTGGGAAAAGGAGGGCCTTATTCCTGCTCCGCCTGCTGATTACNTGACTCGTATCCGGCGGTTNTCGCTNGGGTTGACTGGGACAATCCCATCCCTCCAACAGATTCGTGTTTTTGAGGAGGTATCCCCTTCCAATAACCCTANTCAATGGTGGCTGAGTCATTTATTTGAGGACCGCCGAACTAGTGACTATCTCGCTGAGCGGTTTGCACGTTCTTATGTCGGCGTAGAGAACGGTCCGTTTATAACGTACCGCCGTCGCCGTTTTGTGGGCTGGCTCAGTGATCAGTTTCACGAAAATCGCCGATACGACGAAGTTGTAAGGTCATTAATAACAGCTGAAGGTATTTGGACAGGTAACCCAGAAGTTAATTTCATTACAGTGACTATTGATCAGAATGATGGAGAGAGTAACCCGGATGAAGTGAAACTCGCTGCCCGTGTTACTCGCGCTTTTTTGGGGGTGCGAATAGATTGTGTCCAGTGTCATGACGATTATCTTGACGAACGTTGGGAGCAAAAAGATTTCCATCAACTTGCTTCGTTTTTTTCCGGTACGGATATGAAGATTTCTGGTATTCGTGAGACGGGCAAGAGTTACAAGTATAAGTACCGTCGTAAGCCGTTGAAAGAGGTGCCAAAAAGGGTCCCATTCCTTTCTGAATTGTTACCAGATAGTGGTGCTCCGCGCGAGCGTTTGGCCGGTTGGGTGACTCACCAGGAGAATAGGTCCTTTGCTCGAACCACGGTTAATCGAATTTGGGCATTGATGTTTGGTCGCCCGTTGGTGGAGCCGGTCGATGAAATTCCTCTCGAAGGCCCTTATCCACCGGGTTTGGAAATACTNGTTGATGACCTGATTAAANATAATTTTGATCTTCAGCGCCTCATTCGAGTAATCGCTTCTACGCGCGTCTTTGGTTTGGATAGCAAGGTTTCTGAAGGATATTTGCCATTGACCGCTAATCATGATCGTCATTGGGCAGCTTTTCCCGTTTCGCGTTTGCGGCCTGAACAAGTGGCTGGAAGTATTGTTCAGGCTGCATCCCTTACCACCATTGATGCTGATTCACATATTTTATTTCGAATGGCCCGGGCAATTCAGCAAGGCGAGTTTGTTAAACATTACGGTGATATTGGTGAGGATGAGTTTCATGCCCAAGTAGGGACAATTTCACAGCGATTGTTATTGATGAATGGAAAATTAGTTTATGAACGCACAAAGGAGGATTTGGTAGCTAACGCAGCGACGCGGATTTTGGCTACCGCGCAAGATGACTCAATGGTAGTGGAAGCCTCTTACTTGTCGGTGTTAACCAGACGTCCAAGTCAGGCAGAGCAAAATTATTTTATAGAGGTATTTGATCAGAAGGAATCGAGAAGTCGTCAGGAAAAGCAAGAAGATTTATATTGGGCTCTAATTAACTCGACTGAGTTTTCGTGGAATAACTGATATGAGCTCCTTAATCAATCATCCCGGAAGTTCAGGATCTTTCTCACGTCGCAAATTATTGCAGGCGGCTGGCCTCGGAGGTTTGGCGTGGCTGAGCCCTTTGACACATATACTGGGGCGTGCTCAAGAAATTCAATCGAAGAACGCAAAAGCAAAATCTGTGATTATTTTATGGATGGCTGGTGGACCAAGTCAGCTTGAAACATTTGATCCACATCCTGGCCAAAAAATTGCAGGAGGTACTGGCGCCATCAATACTGCGGTTAAGGGCGTCCGGATCGCGAGTGGTTTGCCGCAAGTGGCTGAAGTTGTTGATGAGTTGACAATTGTACGCTCGATGATCACTCAAGAAGGCGATCACGAGCGTGCAGCTTATAATATGAAGACAGGATATCGTCCTGTTCCAGCACTCGTTCATCCCTCAATTGGTGCGGTACTATGTCACGAGTTACCGGAACCGGGAGTGGATATTCCGCGTCACATTTCGATTTTGCCTGATCAATGGCCGGCTCGTGGAGGGTATTTGGGTGCGCATTTTGATGCGTTCAAGGTTTATGATTCTTTAGGTCGTGCGGAAAACATTTCTGCTCGAGTAAAACCTCCGCGGCAGGAGAAAAGATTGGAAGCACTAAAAGTTATTGAGGATTCCTTCTCGCTCGGTCGTCGTCTTGATTTAGATAACAAGACAACTCTGCATAACATTACTGTTAAGCGGGCACTTGCTATGATGAATTCGAATAAACTCGATGCTTTTGATGTTAGGAAGGCTTCGGTTCGCACGAGTGAGAAATTTGGAGATACGAATTTTGGGCGTGGTTGTCTGGCTGCCATCCAATTGGTTGAAGCTGGAGTAGGTTGTGTAGAGGTGACTTTAAGAGGATGGGATACCCATATTAATAATCATGAAGGTCATACAAAGCTAAACGCCATTCTCGACCCTGCTTTTACCGCCCTAATCAGTGAATTACGCGCGCGCGATATGCTGGATCGTACCGTTGTCATTTGCGCTGGGGAATTTGGACGGACACCCAAGATCAACGCTCTGGGTGGTCGTGATCATTGGCCAAAGGGCTTTTCTGTGGCGCTGGCAGGAGGAGGATTCAAAAGTGGTTATGTTCATGGTAAGACCGATCCTGATGGAAAAAATGATGGGCCGGAAGATCCGGTTAGAGTTTCGGATATTCACAGTACAGTGCTGCACCAGCTGGGGATTGCATATGATAAGGAGGTGATGACTCCAATTGGTCGTCCTATGAGACTCAGTGAGGGGAACGTTATTAAAAGTTTGTTAAAGCCGACCTAAAATAGTTTTTCCTATATGATTTCACTTTGCCGTAATTGACAATCTCTTTACAGTCACGCCATGAAAGTGCCACTTCTTATTTGTTTATTTTTTTTCGCCCAAAGTGGTTCGGCAGCCCAAAATGGTTTTCAGCCTCTTTTTAACGGAAGAGATCTTAATGGTTGGGTAGGGGTCGGCGGGGCGGCTATTAACTGGAAGGTAGAGAAAGGTATACTTTCATGCACTGGTCAAAAGGGGGCGCAGTGGATTGCTACAAAAAAGCAATACGCCAATTTTGACCTACGATTGGAGTTTAACATACCCAAGAATGGTAACAGTGGCGTGTTTATTCGCGCGCCCAAAGAAGGTGCAGCGTGGGTGGAAGGAATGGAAATTCAAGTGCTCGATGACCGTGGTGACAAGTGGAAAAATCTGAAACCTGCACAGTTTACTGGCTCTATTTATGCGGTGCAGGCACCGGAAAAACGGGTAACGAAAAAAGCTGGCGAATGGCAAACGATGCGTATTCGTTGTGCGGGCTCCAAGTGCAACGTTTGGATCAATGATGTGCAGGTGGTGAACGGTGATCTGGCAAAATTGGCTCAGACTCACAATCAGGCTGGTCTCAAACGCCGCTCAGGTTTTATTGGCCTGCAGAACCACGCCTCTCCGGTTTACTACAGGAACATTCAAATCAAGGTTCTCAAGTAGATTTATTCCATGAACAAAAAATCAGTTTACGGTTGGGTTATCTGTATAGCGTGGTTTCCTTTTTATGGAGATGCAGCAGATAAGATTGCTTCTAGAGATGCGGTGCAATCTTTGGGCAGATATTTAAAAATTGCTAGAGAGGCCCGTCCCAATATTAAAACCCAAAATTTTTTGAAAATCGCATTAACTAAGGTTGATGCCGCCAAAGTTCGGAATCTGTTATGGGCTGACCGAGTCGATTTCCTTCGAAAAGATCGGAGCATGGAGATGAAATCCAAAGTTATTAGGCATGGCGATNTTGAAATGCCTTTTGAATATTTTGTGTATGGCGACAAACCTAAAGATGGTCGTAGTTTGTTTATTTCTATGCATGGAGGGGGTAATGCCCCTAAGCGTGTTAATGACAGCCAATGGGAAAATCAAAAACGACTTTATCGGCCGAATGAAGGCGTTTATCTAGCCCCACGTGCACCGACCGACACTTGGAATCTCTGGCATCAAGGCCATATTGATCCGATGTTTCTGCGGCTCATCGAGAACATGGTAGCCTTAGAGAAAGTAAATCCCAACCGAGTATACCTAATGGGGTATTCTGCAGGAGGGGATGGAGTTTATCAACTGGCGCCGCGAATGGCCCATTATCTGGCAGCAGCCGCTATGATGGCAGGGCATCCGAACGAGACGTCTCCGCTGGGGCTTCGCAATTTGCCGTTTGCAATTCACGTAGGAGAACGCGATGGGGGATATAACCGAAATAAGGTCGCTATTCAATGGAAAGATAAGTTGGAAAAGCTGCATGAATCTGATCCTAAAGGTTACATTCATTATGTGAGAATTCATGCTGGTCGAGGCCACTGGATGAATCGCGAAGATGCCGTTGCAGTGGAATGGATGGCTAAATACAACCGCAACCCGTATCCCCAAACAATTGTATGGAAACAGGATGATGTTTTACATGATCACTTTTATTGGATTTCGCTTCCGAAAGGTCAGGCGAAGGCCCGAGAGGAAATTAAGGCAAGTATTGTGGGGCAGGAAATACGCCTGGAGGGGCCTAGTGGCAAAAAAATGGACCTAAATTTAAATGATGATTTAATTTTTCTAGATAAAGCAGTTATTGTTTCCTCTGGGGAAAAAATACTATTTAAGGGCAAGGTATCTCGTACAGTTGCTCAGTTGTCAGAATCTTTAGAATTATATAAAGATCGGGCTTACATTTTTTCTTCAAAAATAACAGTTAAACTCCCTTGAGATTTTCATTTTTAGTTTTATTGCTGGGAGTTAATTCTTTTCTGGTTCATGGAGCTTTGGATATTAGCTCGGTGAAGCCTGATCTGTTCATTCCTTCTTTGACTAAAGGCAAACCTGCAGCAGGTAAACGGGTTAAGCAGACCCATCCAGCCTGGAAAGATACAGAAGTTTATCATGTGATTTATCTACCAAAAGATTGGCGTCCCGATAAGCGGTATCCGGTAATTGTAGAGTATGCTGGCAATGGGCCTTACAAAAACAAGTTTGGTGATATTAGTGCGGGCCGCCCAGAGAGTAGCAAAATGGGGTATGGAATTTCTGGCGGGGAGGGTTTTATCTGGGTTTGCATTCCCTACCTGAATGAATCTGGAAATAAAAATGTGACTCGTTGGTGGGGAAATCATCCCATGTATAATCCAAAGCCTACTCTAAATTATTGTAAGAAAGTGGTGCCTTGGGTTTGCGCAAACTATGGTGGTGAAGTCAAAAATGTGGTTCTCTGTGGTTTTTCACGTGGTGCAATTGCCTGTAATTACCTGGGTTTATACGATGATGATATTACAAAGCTGTGGAGAGCATTTATTCCTTACAGTCACTATGATGGGGTTAAACGCTGGCCATATCCTGGATCTGACAAAGAATCNGCACTGACNCGTTTGAAACGACTAAAAGGAAGACCACAATTTATCTGTCATGAAGGTAAAGGGGTGAGTGAAACACAAAGATTCCTGACCAGTGCCGGAATAGAAGGGCAATTCATTTTTCAAGCGACGGGTTTTCGAAATCATAATGATGGTTGGCTACTAAGACCTAGNCCGGCCCGGGCATTAATGCGTAANTGGCTCGCTAAATTCTTGAAAAACTAAATTTCAAGTAGCTTTTAATTAACGCTAGACGTATTACTGGACCATGAAATCCACATTCCCTTCTCTTTNTCAATTTAGTTTAACNCTTCTANCAATTATCGGGTTTTACTGTAATACAATTGCTGAAGAGGGCTGGTTGGTTGATTTCCCAAAAGCCAAGGCGTTGTCAGCAAAGGAGGGTAAGCCCATTCTAATGGAGTTTACTGGCTCAGACTGGTGCCCTCCCTGTAAGGCTTTGCATAAAAATGTTTTAACCTCAGCTGTNTTCAAGAAGCAGATCCCCGCAAAATTTATCCTGCTTAAGCTTGATAATCGTCGAGACAAAACCGGACAGGCACCTGAGGAAATCGCTCAATACAAGAAACTCAGCTCGGAATATAAGGTGAGGGGAGTGCCCACGATTATTATAACAGATGCTAAGGGTAAGGAGCAACACCGTCAGGTAGGTTATAGAAGTAGTGTTACCGCTGACCAGTGGGTGAGCAAACTCATTGCAGCAGTTAAATCAGATGCTCCAATTGTTACGGATGCTTCTNCCAAACATCCCTCACATATTGCCCATACCTGGAAATCTGAGCCCTTTATGTCTAAGGGTTTGAAACAATCCATCACTTTTGGTGNGACTGGAGAACTGGCTATTACGCCTGAAAAGGGCAAGGCTATCAAAGGCACATGGGAGGTTGAAGGTAATAAGATGACTCTGGTGTATCCCGATCCCCTTTCAGGGAAAAAACAAACGCTAAAGTATGAGATTACTCTGGGAGAAGGAGAAGAGCAGAATGAAGCTACCGGTCAGATCGAGAAAACCGTGGATATGTATTTAAAACGGGAAGGGGAATCAAGGACTTCAATTGTTTATGTCCGGCCAGTTAATGGAAAAAGCGAGGTCGCTAAACCTGCCCCCAGCCCCAAGCCCGCCAANCCGGACAAAGTGTATGACAAATTGCCGGGAATTGATCTCACCAAATATACCGACCAACAGCAGGCCACCATTTTAGCCCGTGCCAATAAAGAAAGATGCCCATGTGGGTGCAAGTTGACGGTTGCTGGTTGTCGTAATGATGATAGTACCTGCGGTACTGGTAAAAAACTAGCCGCAAAGATTGTGGAAGAAGTGACCGGTGAAGCCCCTACAGAACTAAAGGACAAGGACATAGGCAAGCCTCTGGCTATCCAGTTTACCGCTACTGATGGGACCAAGGTGGATCTGACCAAGATGAAGGGTAAGGTGGTGCTAATCGATTTCTGGGCAACCTGGTGTGGGCCCTGTATCAGGGAGATACCCAGTATCAAGAAGACCTATGCCAAGCTCAATCCCAAGGGTTTTGAGATCGTGGGTATTTCTCTTGATTCAGATGAAGGAAAGTTGGAGAAGTTTGTTAAGGACGAGGAAATGCCATGGCCGCAATATTTTGATGGTCTGAAATG
>PBEJ01000031.1 GCA_002719595.1 Verrucomicrobiales bacterium | reverse complement strand
CAAATCTTCCTATCTCATGATCCATGTGCTCCACAAACGCTACATTTGTTGCGCGTTTTAGTTCCAATTGAGGCTCACGTTTTCGGACTTTTTCCAGCCAGTTCTTCGGTGGTTGAATAGGGAAATGAGGTGCATTGTAGGCTAAATACAGAAAAAAGGGTTGTTTTTTATTGGTCGACTGTTTTTTTACGTAGTCTATTGCCCATTGGGTGAATACTTCGGTGGCGTGACCCTTTGGGGATATTTCTTTTTTATTTAATCGCATCCAATTGACCCCACCACGTAAATGGCTCCAATAGTCATCCATCATGTCGGCCAGAAAGCCATGGAAGAAATCAAACCCCCGGTCATTCGGGATATTGGGCGATTCAAAACCTAGATGCCATTTGCCGACCATCCCGGTGTGGTAGCCGGCTTTACGTAATAACTCTGGTAAGGTTGGCCCGGTCGGAGCGAAGTGTCCCCAGTTGTTTTGTGCCCATTGTCGAATCACGCCTGGAGCTCCAACCATATCTGGATATCGTCCAGTTAATAAGGATGCTCTTGTGGGGGTGCAAACTGTGCAATTTGAATAGAATTGATTGAAACGTAATCCTGCTTTCATCAAGCGGTCAATGGACGGTGTGTGAATGTCTTTGCCTCCAAAGGAGGAGAGATCACTGTAGCCGAGGTCATCGACAAGAATCACGATGATATTTGGTTTTGCCGCAGAGTGAGTGGCCGGTGAGAGGCAAAAAATTAGCGTTAGTAATAAGGTGCGCATATTTGATTTTTTAACAAAGAGGTAGGACTATAAAAGTAATTAATTATTTGCCTAATATTTCGTCTACTTTGTTTTTGATTGTTTTATTCATTTTTATAATTGGTGGCCATTCGCGTTTAAATCCTTCCCCTGAAAGTTTTTTTGTAGCATCGATACCCATTTTTGAGCCGATGGCTACTTCAGGGGTTGCGTGATCCAGAACATCGGAAGGGCCCCGTGTAAAAATAGTGTCCCGCTGTGGGTCAGTGTTTGCGCCCATTCTAAAAAGTACCTCGCTCGTATTATGTACATCGACATCATCATCAACTACGACAATATATTTACTGAACATCATTTGGCCCATCCCCCAAAGTCCATGCATAATTTTGTATGCCTGCATGGGGTAGGTTTTTTTTATACTAACGAATACTAGATTATGAAAAACTCCTTCAGCTGGAAGTGCAATATCTATGATTTCCGGGAAGTTCATTCGAAATATTGGCATGAAAATTTTGACCGATGCACTGCCCATGTAGAAGTCTTCCATTGGAGGTTGGCCTACTATTGTGGTTGGGTATACCGAATCTGATCGTCTGGTGATTGTAGTAATATGGAAGGCGGGATACTTGTCTGGTAATGTATAAAAACCTGTATGATCTCCAAAGGGGCCTTCATCTCGCAGTTCTTCAGTCGGATCAACATAGCCTTCAATGACAATGTCCGCATTGGCGGGAACCTGTAAATCATTGGTCTCGCATTTTATTAGAGGAACCGATTTTCCCCGGAGATAACCAGCTAAAAGAAATTCATCTAAACCGTCGGGTAGAGGGGCTGTGGCACAAAATGGGTATACAGGGTCTCCGCCCAGAAAAACACTTACGGGCATCCGCTTGCCTTGGTCATAATATTGTTTTCCATGTCGTGCGGCTACTTTTTGCAGTTGCCAATGCATGCCAGTCGTTTGTGAGTCAAAAACCTGCATCCGATACATGCCCACATTGCGTGCTCCAGTATCAGGATCTTGGGTGACCACACAAGGCAGCGTGATAAAGCGCCCTCCGTCTTCCGGCCAGCACTTTTGGATTGGAAGGTTCGCTAATGTCGGGAGTTCTGCGTTGCTATTTGAAAAATCCCGTGGATCCTCAACTATTTCTTTGCATGGTCCATTCGAAACTACTTTGGGCTTTGCGTGTCTTAGTTCTAATGCTGAGCCCAGTAGTTTTACCGCCTCTGTGAAACTGGCTGGCGGTTTTGCATGCATAATGGACTCCAGGTCCTTGGCCGCCTCATCTACTGATTCCCTGCCCAAAGCAATAGCCATTCTCTTGTGCGAGCCCATTGTGTTTATGGCCAAAGGCAAGGGAGAGGGGTTGCCGTTTATACTTGGTGAGTCAAACAGAAGGGCTTTTCCTCCGTCGGGTTTTTTCATTTCCCGATCTGCAATCTCCGTAATTTCCAGTTCCGTTGCAATTGTCGAACTGATTTGTTTCAGTTCGCCTCGTTTTTCGAGTGTAGTTAAAAACTCGCCAAATGAATCAATTGCCATGCTATTGCGATGAGAGCGTTATGATGTATAAGTGAAAAGAATGTCAGACAAGGTGGTGGCCTATCGCTTTTTGATGGGCCTTACTTCTCGCTGAATCTGCTGTCTCAATATTTCAATTGCAGGGATTTTTTGGGCGTTAACAGTCCCGCTTCGGGCCGGGGTAGGAGAGAGGCTTGAGGCTGTAGTACGGGGTTTGCCGAGATTAAATTCGATGGTTTTGAATGCGTTGGCATTGAAAATTGCTTCGCCAAAAACAGGGCTGCTGAGTTTAACTTTATCTTTTTCCCATGATTTGATTTCCCCAGTAATGCGTATATCATCTAATAAAGTGGCTCGGACTGACTTTGAGCTTATAATTGGGTTGCGAAGGTTTTCCTTGGCCATATGAATATAATTGACCGTGTTGAGGGGGATAGGCAGCTCGGCAAATTCTGTCTTAAATTTCATGACACCTTTCTCTATACCGATCAGATTTCCGCTTATCGTATCTTCATTGGTAAACATGACATAATCATCTTTGGTCGTATTATTCGAATTAGTACTGCTATTTGGCAGTGCTCCATCCCACTTGGAAATTGATAAATTACTGATTCGAGCCGGGATCGATGAACGAGAATGAAACGCTATTCCCTTGCCTAAAAGGTCGGCAGGTCGGCCAGAGTTATCCCTGAATGAACCCACCAATCGCCCGTCAACTAGAACTGCAAGTGTTTTTTTTCCGGGGTTAACGCAGATGGCCACGTTAGCTTTGAGCCGAGCACGATTAAATCGATGGGTAACGGTTGATGGTGTCAGTCGGGAACTGCTAAGTCTTCCGTCAACTTTTGAATAACGGTAGACGTACATTGTGGTGCTCGAAATTCTAATACTATAACAATTGCCAGAGCTATAAGAGGCAAGATTATCAGTTAAAACGCTGAGGTATATACTAGGTGATCCTGAAGACCATTGATAATCGAATTCAATTTTTGAAGAATTGGGGATATCACCAAACATTCTGCCAACATTGGCGCTACTTCCATTACTTTGAAAACCGTCATTTTTAAAAGTCCACTTATAAGTCCCGCTATTAGTATGCTTCCATTGTTTTACGTCTTCACTATTTGGCCCCTGGTAGATTGTTTCCAATTTTGTCTGGCCCGGAACCAGTGTTTGGATTGCGTGTCGGTTCAGTGTGAGCTTGCCAGCATACCATGTATTTAAGACCAGCTTGTCTTTCGAAAGGGACAAAAAATCCCCTAAGAGCTTGTCACCGTTGATTAATTGAATGTTTCCAATATGGTCTTTTTTCTCAACATTTTCGCTTCCTAGAGTGAGGGTTGCTAGTTGTAGAGGGTCAATATGTAAGGTTGGTTCAATTGCCGGGTGGCTCCACAACATTTTCCCTTCGTTATTGAAGCCAGTAAATTCTCCACGAAAAATATCGCCATTAATTAATTTAACATGTTCACCCTTGATGGTAGGCCCACCAAAGTTTGCGGGCCGTGGGGAAGCCGGAATTCGCACGCCTCCGGGGATTCTGTTTGGAACAGGAAACGGTCTAGGTTGGGCGTTTAGTCCAATTGAAGTTATAATTAAAAATATTATGTGTCTCATGCTTGGTTTAATTATCAAATTCTATCCTTTCAAAAGCATTTTGATCGAATAATGCAGCTCCCAAGGAGTCGCTTTCCAGCGATATTTTTCCGTTCTTCCATGATAATATGGATCCTGACACTTGCCCTTGAGTTTTGTGTAGAATCGCCCTGACGGTTCCCTTAGCTGGAGTTGCTGTAGGATTTCTGTGGGCCATATTTATCCGAGTTATTGTTTGTATGGGTATAGGAATTTCAGCAAAAGTGGTCTTAAACTTAATTTTACCATTTTCAATCCCAACAAGTTTTCCGGAGACACTGTCTTCGTTAGCGAAAAGGACAAAATCTTCTGTTCCATTTTGAGTTGTGGATTTGTTCCCGTCAGGAAGTTTTCCGTTCCATTCTGAAATTTTAATATGGCTTAATTCAATAAGATTTGAACTCATTGATGTAAAGAGTAGGCCATTAGCATTAGCAGGTAGCCCCTCCCTTTGTGTGTCTGTCCATTTTTTTAGAAACTTTTCATTAACATAAAGAGCGATAATGTTTTTCTTGCGGTCAATTCGTATTGAGATTCTGGCATGGTTTCCTGAAGAAGTGAGGTTTACTCTAACGTTTGACCCCATGTTTCTTCCGCCTGCAATGCCATTCTGGAGCGAGTATTTGTATAAGTACGCATAGGAAGTATTTAATCTTAGGCAGTAAGAGTTACCCTTTGAGTATGAATCTAGTTTGTCGGTTAAGAAATTGATATAAAGATTAAGATAGCTTGACCAGTCGAGATCGAAATCAAGCTGCATCCTNTCAGGCAGTTCTTTAAATTGGCGACCTACGCGCGATTGGCTTGTTTTTGTTTCAAATGAGCCATTATTTAATTTCCATGTCCCATGAGCTAAATTGATTTGCTTCTTTTTTGTTTCAATTTCCTGCGTCTTAGGGTTCTCGCCGAGTTTGCTGAATATTTGACCACTGGAAGGATCATAAAAAGTCCAATCATTGATATTTTTAGGGCCTTGATAAACTGTTTTTAGAGAGGTGAAACTAGGGATCAAACTTTTAATTGAACTTTGCTTAATATCAATTTGCCCGCCGTACCATGTATCAAGTTTTAGCACTCCGTCGGTCATACTCTTAAGCTCGCCGGATAACTCGTCACCAGAGAATAGGGTTACTTTTGTCGGATTATAATCCAGTTCTTTGGTCGTTTCTCGGGGTGTGAGCTGAATGTGTTTAACGTGTTCGGGGTTAATAATTAATTCAGGGCTGATGTGCGGGTGTTTCCAATAAACGCCCTCTGTAAGGTTAAAGCCAGAGAACTTGCCTCGGAATATGTCGCCATCTTTTAGCTGAATATGCTCTTCTTTTAAAACCTCTTTTGCTTTTAGTCGGGTAGATGTCCCAAGTTGCGGGGAGGGCTGCAAAGCAATTTCTTTGCGTATTAGGATTCTGGCCGGCAGCCGGTCTTCTATTGCCTTGGGTGGAAGAATATTTTTTTGTGCATTTAACGGAATTATCAACACAGCAAAAAAAATTACTATCTGAGTGATTTGACTCATTCGACCGATTATATAATCTGATTTTGTTGTTTTCGTCAAGAATGGCAGCGAAAGCTCAATTCTAGCTTGGGAGCACCTTTTTTTGTTTTAAAATATCAATTTTAGGTCGAATCAAGAGAGTGCAATATGCTGCTCCTGTGTTATGCTCATAATATTCTTGGTGATAATCTTCGGCGGGATGAAATTGCGTAAATGGTTCAATTGAAGTTACAATTTTATCTTTGAATTTTTGTGACCATTGGCTAATTGATTCAATGGCAATTTCATTTTGTTTTTCGTTGTGCGGCATGATCACAGATCGGTATTGAGTTCCTATATCGTTTCCCTGACGGTTTAAAGTGGTTGGGTCGTGAGCTTGCCAGAAAACTGAGAGAAGATCTTGAAAAGAAATTATGCTAGAGTCGTATTCGATTTGAATTACTTCAGCGTGTCCCGTTTCGCCGGTGCATACTTCTTTATATGTAGGGTTAGGGGTATGGCCGCCAGCATATCCAGAGCTCACCGAGTTTACTCCAGTTAGTCTCCGGAATACAGCCTCTAGGCACCAGAAGCATCCGCCCCCAAAAGTTGTGGTTTCTAGGTTCATTTTCCTTAGTTGCTGCCCGGTTTAACGGCGGTTATTTCCTTAAGGTCTGCAGGTANATCATCTGGGTCAAAAGTTTCCACCTGAAGTTCTAATAGNCTGTGCACCGGTACCCCNGGGTCATACAAGCCGTTGGANCGATTAACAAGGACAGCAACAGCCATAACTTGTCCTCCATTCTGTTTAATAATGCTGATTGTTTCGTCGGCTCTGCCCCCTTGGGTAATCACATCTTCAACCACTAGGACCTTTTCTTTCTGCTTAAATTTGAATCCGCGTCTAAGCGATAATGCGCCGTCNACTTTTTCCAAGAAGACAAATCTTAACCCTAGTTGTCTGGCAACTTCCTGGCCTATTACCANCCCGCCCATTGCCGGTGCGACAACTGTTTCAATGGATTTATCTTTGATCGTTTTACTCAGCGCTTGGCCTAGCTTCTCTACAACTCGCATTTGTTCCAGTGCTGCAGCGCATTGGAAAAATTGGCGACTATGCCGCCCGCTCCTCAAAATGAAATGCCCCTCTAATAANGCGCCAGTCTGGCGGAAAATATCGATTATTTCTCTTTGATTCACTCCGTCATCATATGGTCACACCTTGAGGAAATCAATTCCAACTCGTTTGTCTTTAATCTCGAAATTATTGCTGTTTGTGTTAGAATATTTGAGTTGTTGAGGAGGTTTAAATTAGTATTAGCAATTGTCTTACTGCCATTCTGCTTTGCTATTGGTAAATTATTTTGGGAGCTAGTATTCATGACGGATTTCAGTGGTCTGATGCTAATACCGCTAATAGCTGGTATGACATGCATGTCTCTATTGTATTTATATCTGCCCAAACCTATTTGGATATATGTATTAGGGCATGAGTTTACCCACGCCATTGCAACCATGCTCTGTGGGGGGCGTGTAAAAGGGATGAAAGTTACTGGCGATGGAGGTCACGTTTATGTGACTCGAGATAATTTTTTTGTGACTCTATCACCGTATTTTATCCCGATTTACGCTATCCTTGTTTTTGCGGTTTTCGCACTAATTCAGTATTTTCTGGATTTGCAAAATAGCCAAATGATTTGGGGTTTGTTTTTTTGGGCATTAGGATTGTCTTATTGTTTTCATGTTTTTCTAACTGCTCATATTTTAAGAACACGCCAGCCAGATATCGTTTCTCAGGGGTATCTTTTTTCGGCTGTAGTTATTTATCTAGGTAATATGATGGTGCTATTTGTCGGATTAATACTTATTTCTGTTGGTCTGGAAATAGGGCAAGTTGTACGAGAGATGTATGTAGAGGCTATTAAAGCTTATCTGGTCATCGGGGATATGGCCCAAAATACTGCAATTTCCATTAATTCAGCCTTGAAATCAGATTCCGGCTGAGGCGAAATGCGTTTTCTGAAATGACATTAAGTGAAATTGTCGGGGCCGAGCATATTGTCCCCGAATTAAAGGCTAGCGATAGGTGGGCGGCTATTGATGAGTTGGTTGATAAGCTGGTTTCCAGTGGTGCAGTAGATGCCAGTCATTGCGACTCCATTATTGATGCGGTAAAAAAACGTGAGAAATCCATGAGCACTGGCATTGGGTTTGGGATAGGCATACCCCATGCGGCCACAGATTCTATCAATAGTGTGGTGGGTGCGTTGGGTAGGTCCCGAGTTGGCATCGATTTTGAGGCTCTAGACAATCAGCCCGTTAACCTTGTGGTGTTGTTTCTTGTGCCTCAGGGTCAATTTCAGAAACACCTTAATACATTGGCAAATATAGCTAAGCTATTACACAATCGTGAATTTCGCGAATCTATCGAAAATGCTCCTGATGCAGAGGCGATCCAGCGTATTATAGGAAAACCAGCTGAATAAGTAAGGTGATCCAATCAGAAATCGAAAGCCGTCTGCGTCAAGCTGTAGCTCAACATGTTGATGATGCAGAGCAGGAGAAGATTCTTGTTCGGCCTTGTTCAGATCCTAAGCACGGGGATTTCCAGAGTAATGCATTAATGGCTTTGGCTAAAAAACGGGGCATGAATCCTCGTCATTTGGCAGAAAAGGTGGTGGATGATTTAAGACTAGGGGATATCTGTCAGTCTGTGGATATTGCGGGCCCCGGGTTTTTAAATTTTGAGATTAAATCTAAAGTTATTGAAGAAGCCTTAGCTGCCGCCCTAAAAGAAAAGATTCCTTTTGTCAGCCCAGCATCTGAACCACAGGCCATAATCATAGACTTCAGCTCTCCGAATGTCGCTAAGCCGATGCACGTTGGCCATATCCGATCAACAATTTTAGGTGATAGTCTCGCCCGTATACTTCGTATGTTGGGTCATAAGGTAATCACAGACAATCATATTGGTGATTGGGGCACCCAGTTCGGGATGTTGATTTTAGGTTGGAAAACAAAGCTTAATAAAGCAGCTCTTGATAGTGATCCCATCAGTGAGTTAGAACGAATTTACAAGGAAATCAACTCGGACGACTCGCTGAGGGAAGCCGCTCGCTATGAATTAGTTAAATTACAGCAGGGCGATGAGGAAAATTTAAAGATTTGGCGAGGGATGATTGAATTGTCACAACAACAGTTTGATCGGGTTTATGGCCGTTTAGATGTGCAATTCAACGAAACACTGGGTGAGAGTTTTTATAACCCATATCTAGAGGAGATCGTTGAGGAGCTTTGTGCTAAAAATATTGCTGGTGTAAGTGAGGGTGCCATAGTCGTTCGTTTTCCAGATGATGATCAATTAAATGACAAGCCAGCAATTGTGCGTAAAAGTGATGGTGCTTCAAATTATACTACTACAGACTTGGCAACTTTGAGATATCGAGTGGAAAAATGGTCTCCGAATAAAATTATTTATGTCACAGATGGACGTCAGCAGCTCCATTTCCAGCAATTATTTAAGATTTTTCGTTTTTGGAACAATCAGTTTGCGGGGCAACTCCAGCACGTGTGGTTTGGTTCAATCTTGGGGCCAGATGGTAAACCTTTTAAAACAAGAAGTGGAGAAACTGTGCGCCTGGATGAATTGTTGGATGAGGCTGAGCAGAGGGCATTTAAAGCCGTTTCTGAAAAAAATCCTGAACTTGAAGAGTCCGAGAAACGAACCATATCTAAAATTATAGGCATAGGAGCCCTAAAGTATTCTGACTTATCGAGTAATAGGCAAAGTGATTATGTATTTGATTGGGATAAGATGCTGTCTCTTCAAGGCAACACAGCACCATATTTGCAGTACGCTTATACTAGGGTACGGAGTATTTTCCGGAAGACCACAGAACCAAATTGGGACAAGGTTGTCATTAATCTTGATGCGGCTGAAGAATTATCTCTGGCAAAACATTTGATGAGCTTTGGGCATACTTTAGAGATGGTAGCTGAAGATAATAGGCCGAATTACCTGTGCAATTACCTTTATGATTTGGCGGGGCGCTTTAGTAGATTCTATGAGTCTTGTCCTGTGATTAAAGCTGGTCAGGCAGAGCGGGAAAGTCGCTTAGTTCTCTGTGAGTTGACTGGGCGTGTTTTGCAGAGGGGGCTCGACGCGCTTGGGATTCAGGTTACTGAAGTAATGTGAGGATATGCCCAATCAGGAGTTCCTGAGTGGGGCAATGAGTAATACTTTCCTTTAGTAATCCAAAACCTGCACCGTAAGCTGGGCCGTTAAGTACGCAAAAGTCTGTGCGGCAACGGGTCATTTGTTCACGGCCTTTATCAGTTATTGATTCTTGATCGCCTTCAACATCGTATTTCCAGCCAAATATGATTGATTCTGGATACCAACTGCGCAGTTCATTAATAATTTTAGGCGTTGTATTAAGTTGTATTGAAAGTTGGTTGGAAGAATCAATTTTGCCTTTATGGGTTTTGGTGGGGCTAAAATCAGAAACAGCAGCCATATGAAATATCACCGAAATATTGCCGTTCGCAATTTCTTTAATTTGAGTTTTTAATGAGTTTGCCGAGGTAAAAGTATGAATTTTTGCACCCTTTGTACTGGGTCTAAAACGCGCTGACTCAGATAGTAAAAGGGTAACTTCATGGTTTGATTTTATTAATGCATCGGTAAATGAAGATCCTAATTTACCAGTTGAATGGTTGGTTATAAACCGCACTGCATCCAGTGCTTCCATTGTGGCTCCTGCTGTGATCAAGCAATGCATTAGGCNATTAAATCNTGATGNGTTGATCCCNAAGAACTAGGGGCTTAATTTTTATTCGGTCTGCAGAGGCTGNTTGATTAACCCTTGTCAGTAGAATCAAGATTCGCAAATGGAGTATTAAGGTTTNCCTTATCAGNCGTCTTTTCGCTGTCGCTATCTTGACTTGGCTCATCCTCAAGTTCGCGGAGCTTTGTTTTGGCATGTGGATTTTCAGCTCGTTGGTTTTTTGGTAGAGGGTTAACCAAGGCATCGATTCCACGTCCGGCCAATCTTGGTTGGGAGTCGGATTTTCCCCATGGCTTGAGAGATTCCATGAATCTATTCACGGTGTCGAAGCCTATATTCTTGTGGGCATTTTCACGGCCACGGAAACGAAGATGAATTTTTACTTTCATATCCTGGCAAAGAAAATTGGTTGCATGCGCTAGTTTAAAGTCAAAATCATGCTGCTCACATCTTGGCCTTAATTGAACTTCTTTAACTTTTCCAGCGTGAGAATTCTTTTTTGAATCTTTCTTCTTTTTAGACTCCTCATACTGATATTTGCCAAAATCACATATCCGACAAACCGGCGGTCTCGCGTTGGGGGAAATCTCAACAAGGTCAAGCGAGTGCCTCTTCGCCATTTGGAGAGCTTGTTCGGTTTTCATTATGCCGACTTGCTCTCCGTCAGCATCCACCACTCTTACTTCACTAACCCGAATGCGGTCATTTATTCGGATGCGTGGCACCCAGGGTCTTCGACCCTTGCCTTTACCTTTTGGGCGGCTCAAAGCGCTCCCTTGAATTCTTGTTTAGCCATATACTTAGTTCTGCGTTGCGCAGGGACTGTTTTATTATTTGAGCCTAAAAGCCAATAGAGGCAAGTAGAAAAAATTAATATTGATTCCTATTTTTCATGGTATTTCTGCTGTTCAATCGCTACTTTCCCGCCTCTGTTATGGCAAAGATTTCTCCATTTAAAGCGCTTAGGCCAAATCCTGAATTGGCAAGTAGGGTTTGCGAGCTTCCTTATGATGTGATGAGTAGGGATGAGGCTGCCAAAATGGCGGAAAATAATCCTCATAGCTTTTTGCATGTTAGCAGGCCGGAAATTAACTGTGCCAGTGAAATTGATGTTTATGCCGATGAAGTTTACAGAAAAGGTGCTGAAAATTTTGATCTGCTTAAGAATAATAATACTTTAATACAGGATTCATCTCCCTCTTTTTATTTGTATCAACAGATTATGGGCGAGCATAGGCAGGTGGGATTGGTTGCGGTCGCTTCTTGCGAAGAATACGATGCAGGTACAATCAAAAAACACGAATTAACACGGCCAATAAAAGAGGATGATCGGGTGCGGCACATTGAAGCTTTAGATGCTCAAACCGGGCCGGTATTTTTAACCTATCAAGCGGTGAGCGAAGTGGACGATTTCATAGAAAAGGCAATTTGTGCTGATCCAGATATTGATTTTGTTGCCGAGGATGGAGTTCGCCATTCTTCGTGGACGATATCAGCTGAAAATGACAAATCCTTTATTAACGACCAATTTAGTCTGATTGAATCCCTGTACATTGCTGACGGGCATCACCGAAGCGCTGCAGCTTCAAGGGTTAATGTATCAAGATGCGGGGCGGGAGGGAGTGGTCAGTTTTTGGCCGTCATATTCCCCCATAATCAAATGCAAATCTTGCCTTACAACCGAGTTGTGAAGAGCTTAAATGGTCTGGAACCGGATGATTTTATTGCAAAGCTTTCCAGTATTTTTCATATCGAAAATGAGTTTATTGACGGTCCCAAAAGTAAGAATGAAATCGGATTATACTTTAGGGGTGGGTGGAGTCGTCTCATTTTCAAAGATGAGATAGCAAAGGCGGAATCATTGCTTGAAGGGTTGGATGTTGCCTTGCTACAAAATCATATTTTGGGGCCATTGCTTGGAATCGACGACCCGCGCACCAGTAGACAAATTGATTTTGTGGGTGGTATTCGTGGAAATACAGAGCTTGAGCGTTTGGTGGACGGAGGCGAATATATATGTGCTTTTTCATTGTACCCGACGGGTATCGAAGATTTGATGGGCATTGCTGATTCAAATGCTATCATGCCACCGAAGAGTACCTGGTTTGAGCCAAAATTACGCGATGGAATGTTCAGTCATTTAATTTGAAATACATATAATGAAAATTGTTCTCGCATATTCCGGTGGTTTGGATACCTCAGTTTTACTGACTTGGTTGAAGGAAAAATATGATGCTCAAATAATAGCGTTTTGCGCGGACGTGGGGCAAGAAGAGGAGCTCAAAGGGCTTGATAAAAAAGCAAAGAAAACAGGGGCATCAAAAGTATATATAGATGATCTACGCGAGGAGTTCGCTTCAGATTATATTTTCCCCATGATTCAGGCAGGTGCGATATATGAAGACCAATATTATCTGGGTACCAGTATAGCTAGGCCATTGATTGCCAAGAGGATGGTCGAGATAGCTAAACGTGAAAATGCCCAATCTATCGCTCATGGGGCAACCGGAAAGGGTAATGACCAGGTGCGCTTTGAACTAACAGCAGCTGCCCTAGCGCCGGAAATAGATATTATTGCCCCATGGAGAATGTCCGAATTTCGCGATCAATTTCCGGGCCGTAAAGAAATGCTCGAATACTGCAATGAGCAAGGGGTAAAGGTTGAAGCCAGCGCCAGTAAGCCTTATAGCATGGATCGCAATTTGCTGCATATTTCCTATGAAGCCGGAATTTTAGAAGATACATGGTTCGATGCATTTAGCATGAAGAATAAGGATATGTTTAAATTATCCGTTTCTCCAGAAGATGCTCCTGATAAACCGGAATATGTTAATTTAGATTTCCAAGATGGTAATTGTTTCGCGGTAAATGGCCGTGAGCTGAGTCCTCTAGGTGTTATGCTTAAATTGAATAAATTAGGGGGCAAGCATGGTATCGGTCGGGTTGATATTGTTGAGAATAGATTTGTGGGAATGAAGAGTCGGGGTGTTTATGAAACACCTGGAGGGACAATTCTTCATTTCGCCCATCGTCAGATGGAGTCAATCACCATGGATCGAGAGGTTATGCATATCCGTGACTCTCTTATTCCAAAATACTCAGAATTGGTTTACAATGGTTTTTGGTTTTCGCCAGAACGTGAGGCACTTCAGGCATTAGTCTCTGAAACTCAAGATAAGGTCACCGGTAGGGTTAGATTAAAGCTGTATAAGGGAGGGGTATATACATCAGGACGTAAGTCGCCAGTCAGCTTATACAATCCTGACATTGCCACGATGGAGGCGGATATAACCAATGCTTATAATCAGGATGATGCTACTGGTTTTATACAGCTAAACGCTCTTCGTCTAAAGGTGCGTTCTAGAGTTCAGGGCCAAAAAGATATCAGTAAGAGAAGGAAAAATTAGCGATTATCAGTTAGTTTTACCTGGGCATGTATGTTCGTTATGCCCGCCTCTTGAGCCAAGTCCCTAACGCTGACTACCTGCCCAAAAGGAGCTTTTTCATCGGCTTGAATAGTGAGGGTAATTGTAGGCTTTCTGTTGGCGCGTTGGTAAAATGCGTCTCTTAACTCTGACAGGGTTACTGTTTTATTGTTAAGCTGCAGGTGTGGTTCAGATTTTGCGATACGAACCAAAAGTGGCTTTTCGGTTTCGGTTGCAGAGCTGCCAGCTTGGGAGGAGGTGGGTAGTGATAGGTCAAGTGCGGGAATGCGTTCTTTAAAGGTGGTAGTTATGACCAAAAAAATTAAAACGACCATCAATACATCGATCAAAGATACAATTATAACTGAAGGTGCAGATCGCTTCTTTTTTGGTCTAAATTCCATGTTCAATCATTATTTCGGTATTGTTCGTAAAGAAACTGGTCGCAAAGGTTTTCCATCTCGATGGCAAGGGTTTCTACTTTTCGGTTGAAGTAGCTCCAGCCAATTAAAGATGGAATTGCGACTACTAGGCCAAGCAGGGTTGCTTTTAGTGCGATACTTATCCCCTGTGAAAATAGCGCTGTTTGTTCGGCGGAGGCTTCAACGCCCATTCCTTGGAAAAGTGTTATTAAGCCGAAAATAGTTCCAACTAGGCCTAGAAGAGGGGCGATGCCTGTTATAATTTCTAGGACAACAATTCCGCGTTCCATTCTTGCGACTTCTGAGCGGGCACGAGTTTGCAGCATTTCCATATTTTCTTCCCGGGTAAGATGGAGATGGTCTATTGCGCAGGCAATCAGTCGGCTGTATGGTGATTGGATTTTATTGGCGGTGGTACGAAGGGTGAGTAGATTGTCCTCTGTTTTGCAAATTCCCTGAAGCTCGACAACCCGAAAAGGAATGATAACCGATTGGCGCAGTGCAAGTCCTCGCTCAACGATGAGAAAGAGGCTTATTACAGAGGCAAATATTAAAACTCCAATTATCGTATTCTTCATTGCTGAGGAATCGGGGGGAGTAGAAGTGTTTGAGACAATGTCTTTGGATTCGTTTAGGTTTTGAGCTGAAATTTCAGGTGTAATTAATATTACGGTTAAAATGCTCAGCAAAAAGCATGCACGTAGGGTTTTCATCGTACAAGATAGTTAAAGGTAATTCTGCAGTGTCGAGGGCCTTTGCCAAGGTGTTGGCGCATCTCTTCAGTCCAGTGCTCGAATGGCGCTATTCCCTGAATCGCTTCACGGCAGTAATATTGTAGGATTACTGGAGCATTAGTGTCTCGTACAACCAGTTTGTTGATGCGTCCATCGTGATAAAGCTCGAAATCAACCGTGACCCGGGCAGGAGTCCAGGAGCGGCCGGTTATCTGTTTGCGCCAAGCAATACTTATGGCGGCAAAAAAACGAGCATCGTAATCACCAAACCCAGTAAGGCGGACATCCAAAGCTTGGGGGCCTTTTCGCGTNACCCCACCATCTTGTTTCCTGCTGCGAGTGCCTAGGCCTCCTTTTGCTTCGCTCAGTGTCGGCCCTAGTGCTGGTAATTGAGGTATCAGTATCGATTTGGTATTTACTATTTCTTTTGGTTTGGAAGTAAATTGGTTCACATCTATTGAAGGAAGTATATCTTGAGTGTCTTTTTCACTTCGCAGTGTATGGTGGATGGGTGTATCATTTTTTTCTACGGCCGGGGGGCTTGCTTGTTGGCTTTTCGGTTGCACCAACTGATTGATATTTGGCTGATTGCCAGGCGTGGTAGCTGAAGGTCCTTGAACTGGGCTATGCATAGTGCCGGGGGAAAGAGAGTCGCCATCTTCAATGCGCGGAGTATCCTTGAATTTTGAAGAGGTTTCAGGATTTGCTGCAATTGAATTAGCGTCCGAATAGAAAGGCGTTTTTTTGTGAGGCGGTTTTTCTGCGCTTATTTCACGATTAACCGGTACAAAAATGTTTTCAACTTTGGCAGATTTTGATGAGAGATCAATCGAGACAAGTCGCTGTTTTGGTTTCGCTATGGAAGAAGAGGTGGTGACATTAAGCCATCCCCCCCAAGTTATACCGGCCACAACAGAAGCGTGAATCACCAAAGTTGCCACAGATGCCATGGCAATATTCTTTTTGGATTCTGACTTGGTTGAGGCGTCTGGATTCACGGGCTATTTAAGTCTGAATTGTCCTGCGCGCAGTCGGCAATGTTATCTTGTTAATAGAGAGCATCCAGTTCTTGGTTGAGCACCGGAACGGTAACTCTAGCGTCTGGTTTGAGTGATTGCAGGGTCTGGCCGAATGATAGTGCGCTTTCTTCTTCCCCGTGGACCACGTATATGTCTTTCATTTTGCCGCTACAGGCTTNCACATGGGAGACTAATTCATCTCGGTCTGCGTGACCTGAAAAAGCATCATGGCGTGCTACTTGTGCTTTAACATCGTATGGTTCCCCAAATATNTTCACGGGCGAATCTCCATTCATGATCCTGGAGCCAAGTGTATGTTGGGCGCAATATCCCACAAAAAGAATCAAGTTATTTGCGTTTTCAATATTATTTTTGAGGTGGTGTCTAATACGCCCGCCTTCACACATTCCGGAGGAGCTGATGATGATCGCAGGACCTTTAAGTTGGTTAAGTTGAATTGAGCGGGAAACCTGTCGGATATATTGAAGGTTTTCCATGCCGAAGGGGTTCTCTTTTTCGCGCAGGAACGTATATATGGATTCATTNAAACACTCAGGATGGAGGCGGAAAACTTCNGTGGCATTAACGCTAAGGGGACTGTCTACAAAAATTGGTATATCAGGCAAGTCGCCGCTTTCGTGAAGCTGGTGCAAGCTATATACAACTAGTTGTGTTCGGCCGACCGAGAAAGCTGGAATAATAATTTTACCACCCCGGTGGGCTGTTTCCATTATGCTTTTTGCGATTTCCACAATAGACATGTCTCTATCTCCGTGTAATCGGTTGCCATAAGTGCTCTCGATATGAAGAACATCCACATCTTGGACAGGCTGAGGGTCCCGGAGGATAGCATGTCCGCCNCGTCCGACATCTCCTGTAAAGAGATAGCGCACTTCACGTCCNTCCTCTTCTTTGATGTCCANCAATACTTGGGCAGACCCAAGAATATGGCCGGCATCATGAAAGGTAAGTGAAACACCATCGGCAATTTGCATGGGGCGATCGTAATTAAGCGAAACAAATTGCCTTATGGCTTTTGCTGCGTCTTCAACAGAATATAAAGGCTCTACGGGTGGGTGTCCTTTTTTTGCGCGTTTTTTCGAAACATACTCTGCATCGTGTTGCTGAATACGTGCAGAATCTTCAAGCATTATGCCCGCTAAGTCCCGGGTGGCATGTGTGCAGAAAATATTTCCATTAAATCCTTGTTTCACCAGGTTTGGGAAATTACCGCAATGATCTATGTGGGAATGACTGAGNATGGCCAGATCGATCTTCTTGGGATCAAAAGGAAAATTCTTATTTCGGTCAATTGATTCGGAGCGTTTGCCTTGATAAAGGCCACACTCTAGAAGGATGCGCTGGCCATTAACTTCGAGTAGAAACATGGAGCCAGTGGTAGTGCGTGTTGCACCGCAGAATTGTACTCGCATACATTTTTATATTAGAAACTTACCCTTTAGTCGAGATTGGATTGATACTTGGCTTATTTTTGGATAAAGCCAAAGCGTGAGTTCTAAATCACACGGCATAAAAGTAGCTTTAGATCGTTTAGAATATAATTTTGGAGTTTTGACTCCGCCTGATAGGCCACATTGTTTTGCTTACCATATTAGTATTTGGAATGAAGGAGGGGAAACCGTTTCAATACGCGGGAGAAAGTGGGTTGTTAAGGAAGTAACCGGAGAAATTACTGCCGTGGAGGGCGACGGTGTTGTAGGAGAGTTTCCAACCTTAATGCCAGGTCAACACTTTAGTTACAACAGTCACCATATGATTCGAGCCTCACGTGCTTCTGTTCAAGGAAGCTATTTGGGGGTAACTGAAAAAGGTATTCCCGTGATTGTTGATATCCCGGAATTTGAGTTAATTGTTCCGGAAGGAGAGGTGGGTTATTGCTAGTTACCGGGCGCGGTATATAATCCGGGCTTTCGAGAGATCGTAGGGAGACATTTCTACTCTAACTGTGTCTCCCTCGGCAATTCTGATCCAGTTCTTACGCATTTTTCCCGATATATGTGCTAGNACTTCATGCCCATTGGGCAATTTAACTTTGAACATTGTGCCGGGCATTACTTGAGAAATNGTGCCTTCGAGCTGAATGGGTTCTTCTTTCGCCATCTGGAAAGTGCGCACCTTGGCTTTTGCTTGGAAGGTTGGCAAACAAAAAAACTATTTAAAACGCATTACTGATTTTCATTTTTCCAGTAACTTTTCGATCTTGCTGTCCAGCGTGGCACGTGCATTTTTATCAACTAGGTTGCCCTGTTTATCAATCAGCCACATTGTCGGTATTCCTCTGATGCCGTATTTTACGGCAAATTCATTTTCCCATCCCAGTCCATCAAATTGTTGGGGCCAGGGTATTTCTTCTTTGGCGATAAATTTTGTCAGCTTGTCCTTGGACTGATCCAGTGAGATGCCGATAATTTCAAGTCCTTTATTATTATACTTAGCATAGGTTTTTTTGAGATCAGGCAGCTCTGCGATGCAGGGGCCGCACCAAGTTGCCCAAAAGTCTACCAACACTACCTTTCCCTTCATCTTAGTGGCATCAATTTTGCGTCCATCAATAGCTGTAAAGGCAATTTCCACAGGCTTGCCCAAAGCCTCAATATTCTTTAATTGCCCCTTAGCTCGTTGAGCTATTTGATCGGGCCCATTGTCTGCAATTTGTAATAAATATTTTTTGGCNTTCTCAGGTGTTACATTTTCAGTGAGCTTTAGTAGGGCTGTGTTGGCCTTGGCATCTTTAGGATTTTTTTTCAGCATGGCTAGTATGCCTTTTTCGGCCTTATCCGCTAAATTTGCTGAAAGTGTTTTATCTTTAATCAAGCTACCGGCTTCGTTCATCATCAAAAGGGGGCCCGTTTCATTCGGGAATTTATTGGCCAATTCTTGGGCTCCTCTTGCATAAGTTTCAAAAGCCTTTGCTGTGTCTTTTGCCATTAACTCCTGTACCTTGGCTATTAGGGCTTGTGCTGCATCTTTAAATGTCTGGTCGTCATTCCTTTCTTTGTCCGCTGACCATCCGTTAATGCATATAAATAGAGCTGTAATTACGTAAAACTGCGTTAAGGTTTTGCTCTTTAGTTTCATATATTTATTGATTCGTTATGACGGAAATTTTAGCGGNGCGAGCGTTTAAACTTTTAGCTCATTTTTTTGAGGGTTTCCATTCCATCACCTTTAAGGTGTAGAGTTTGAGTTGGGAATGCAAACTCCAGTCCCATTTTTTCGATTTTATCCATTATCTTCAAATTCACACGTTCACGTGTGTCGAGGTACTCTTTCCACACAGTGCTTTTACTAAAATAATAAAGAAAGACATCAAGAGAGCTTGCTCCATAATCTGTGAACTGTACCAGTTTATAGTCTTGGTCGACCCCTTCATCTTCCTCTAGAATTTTTTCAATTTCTTTAAGGGCCTCTTTCATTTGGCTGGCAGAAGTATCATAGGACAGTCCTAGGGTCATTTTAATCCTGCGTTTTGGCATGCGAGACCAGTTCTTAATGGTTTCTCCGGCTAGTTTGGCATTGGGAACACTCATCAAAGTTTTATCGAACATTCGGATTTTGGTAGAACGGAAACCGATTTCTTCAACATCGCCGTCGATTGTACTGCCAACGGTTATCCAATCCCCGACTTTATATGGGCGGTCGATGAGAATGTTTACTGTCCCCACAAGGTTAGCGACTGAATCTTGAGANCCCATTGAGATTGCCAGACCGACAATGCCCATGCAGGCAAAAAGCCCCGTTATATTGATGCCAATGGTTGCTAGAATAGTNAGGGATCCGACAATTACTACCAGTATCCTCAAAGCTCTTCTGATCAGTGGGGTAAATTGACCGCGTAAACCTTCGTCGGCCTTTGCGACTAGTTCGTCGATGTAGTGTGCGGCTACGTCCACTAATCGGTAAACAAGCCATATTATGCTAAGNCCGAGAAAGACAGAGTAGCTTTTNCCGATTAATTCGGTCGGAAATTTTGTTAAATTGAATACCAGAAGGAAGCTGGCCACGTGAATGGCGCCGATCATTACAAAGGCGTTTACAGGTTTNATTACTGCTTCAAAAAGTTGGTCATCCCATTCAGCATCTGTTTTTTCAACNTACGCAGTTATCTTNTTNTGGATATAATTTAGAATAATGCGTTTGAGCACCAATCCAATGAGGAGGGCTAAAAAGGCGGCAATATATTGCCAAGCTGAGATNCCTAAAATCTTTTGACCNAGGTTTTCTTCAAGNGTTTGGACCCATTGCGATTGNTGGACGGATTCTTTAAGAGCTTTGGTTTGGAGGTCTACAGAGCTGTTTGTATTAACTGTTACTTTAGGTTTCTCTTTGTCAGCAGCAATTATTGAAGTTGCTGAAAAAGCAATAAATACAACAAGTGTAAGAAAATGACCCCATGTCTTCATGTCCGGAGATTGGGCTGAGCTTATTTTACGGTCAAGCACCTAACCGTTCAAAAGCTACTTTCGCTAGGGCAAGAAGGAAGAAAAAACCAGCGACATCTGTAACTGTTGTAATCAAAATGCTGGAGGCGAGGGCAGGGTCGAGGCGTAAAAACTTAAGGGCAAACGGGATGAGTACGCCAAATAGTGCAGCTGCAATTAGGTTTAGTACCATTGCTGCGCCAACGACTACNCCCAAAACCCATCCTAGATCGCTCTGTTCTTCTGTCATGAATTCAGGGCCGATCAGGTATCCTACAGTGCCGACGATTACTCCGATAATCAGCCCGATCATTAATCCTAAAAGGAGTTCTTTAAAGAGAGCCTTGCGTCCGTCTCCTGGAGATAGCTCGCCCAGCGCCATGTCCCTAATGATGACTGTTACAGTTTGCATTCCCGCATTTCCTCCTTGTCCGGCNATGATTGGNAGAAAGATTGCTAGNACTGCAAATTGCTCTATTGTTCCCTCAAAATATCCAACTACTGCGCCCGCAAGGCATGCGGTTAAGAGGTTTACACATAGCCAAGGTAAACGTCTNCCNAAGGACTGTTTCCANGGTGTCAGAGCTCTTTCTTCACCCGAAAGGCCGACCATTTTCTGCATATCCTCAGTTTGTTCTTCAATGGCTATAGAGAGCGCCTCATCACTTCGGATTACTCCAACTAGTTTNCCCTCTTCTTCCAACACNGGCAGGCCCAAGAAGTGATATTTTTCGAACCTTCTAACTACTTCTTCTTGGTCATCGGTAGTTCTAACATAATGTACTTCGCGGTTCATTAAATCGCTTATCTTGACTTCGTCATCGGAGAAAATTAGATCCCTAATTGANACTATCCCCACCAGCTTCTCATCTTTGTCGGTGACAAAAAGGTAATTTATATCGGTAGGTGATTGCTCTCGGTGTTTACGCCTGATTCTTCTCTGCGCTTCACCTACAGTGTGATGGGAGCGAAGCGTTATGAATCTGTCGTTCATAATGCCGCCAGCTGTATCCTCCGGATATTTTAGAAGATCTCGAGCGGCCTTTGCCTCGTTTTTGTCCATCTTTCGAAGTANCCTGGCCCGGTCAACTTCTGGTATTTCCCCTAGAACATCAGCCGCTTCCTCCGCATACATTTCGTTNAGGAGTGGAACTAATTTTGATTGAGGGAAACCTTCCAAGAGAGAGGCAATCCATTCGTCTTCCAGTTCAGCGAGAGCGGCTGATGCCTCTTCTACTGGCAGTTCAGTGAGTATATGCCTTGCTTCCTCGGGAGACATGCGCTGCAGTCGGTCGGCTAAATCAGCCGGGTGCAACGCTTTGTATTCCTCAAGATATATGGGTGTAGTGTCTGCCATCAGAAGTCCTTGGCTGAGGGCTAGGTTACGAAAAAAAGAGTATTTTTCAAGCGGTGAATCTCAGGTCTCAACCACCTGCTACGATTGTTACGATTTCAAGACGATCGTTAGGCGATAGATTATGTGTCTTGAACTGCGATGGGCAAATTGGCTGGCCGTTGAGTTCTACCACTACAGATTTGGGTAGAAGTGACAGATGATTCAAAAAAAACTCCAACGTGCACGGTAATTGGATTTGAGTTTGCTTTCCATTTACTAAGACTTGAGATTTCATTTAATTCAGAATTGATCCCTCCCAGTCTTTCCATACTGGTTCCAAGCCTATTTTTTTAATATGTGCTGCCACCGTAGCTGCACTTCGATGGTCCGCGATGTTGAATTGTTCGGTCGCGCTGTTTGTGTGTTTAGCTGATTTTTCGTCGAGTTTGATTATTTTACCTTTTTTAGTTAAATGTAAATTTTCTGTTCCGGTGCCCGTGTAGCCACCCGGCTCGGTATGGCTGCCCGCGCTCATCAAGGTAACGCCTAATGGCATGATTCCGTTTCTGAAGTTGGCTGGTTCTCGCGTAGATAGAACNATGCCTGCATCAGGCAGCAAAAGGCGGAAAGCGCAAATTATTTGAGTCAGGTTGTTGTCATTTAGGATGTCAACTGGTTCAAATTCCCCTGCGCATGGCCTGAGTCTGGGGAGTGAGATGGTTAGCTGTGATTTCCAACAGTGCTTCTGAAGCCAAAGCGCATGCGAAGCGAGGGCAATGGCCTCAGATCGCCAATCGCTCAGNCCAAATAGAGCGCCAATNCCCAAGCGTCTAAATCCAGCGGCATAGGCTCGTTCTGGAGTGCTCAAGCGCCAATCAAATTTTTTTTTGGGACCAGATGTATGAAATGCTTTGTAGGCATTACGATCATAAGTCTCTTGATAGACTACTAAACCCTCTGCTCCTCCGCTAATCATGGGGATATATTCATGGGTTTTGAGCGGGCCTAGCTCGACGGAGATACTCGGGATAAATTTGCTCAATTCGGCTATGCACTCAGCAACATANCCATTTGAAACAAACTTTGGGTGCTCGCCTGCAACCAATAACACATTGCTGAAGCCTTGGCGCTTTAGCTCTTCTCCTTCTTGTATAACCTGCGGTATACTAAGTGTAGATCGGATGATTGGGTTGTCCCTGGAAAATCCGCAATAGCTGCAGTTATTGATGCATTCATTGGAAAGATAAAGCGGAGCAAATAGACGTATAGTCTTGCCGAAGCGTTGCTGAGTTAGATCTTTTGACTTCTGTGCTAATTGCTCCAGTCTATTTGATGCAGCCGGAGATATGAGGTGAATAAAATCACTTAATGTGTGGGTAGGATTTGTAATAACCCTTGATACGTCAGATTCGGTGGAATTGAGGCAGCTTGCGCGTAATCCTGATAAAGACAGATTGTTAAAGGCACCTACAAAAGACACCCCTCTATAATGCCGCCAGCAGAGCTAGAAGTCCAGACGGGTTGGTTGAAAATTTGGGTTTAGAGAGACTTACTCAAAAGAGCAATGGCAAAACTGATAATTGTTGCTGACGCAAATATTACCATTATTACCTCTATTGCACGCCCATCCTTTGAGTTAGAATCTCCGCTAACCGCGTGAAATCCACGCATTGCTAGCTTTGAACCCTTATTTTTTCCTGAAAATTGTTTTTCAATTTTCATAATACAGGTGCATTTGCATATAACGTGCCAGTTTGGTGATAAGTTTTGCTCTGAGGAGTGAAGGGGTAATTTTACTCTCAAGGCCATGGGAACTCAAGTTGTTGCCGTAGCCAATCAAAAAGGAGGGGTTGGCAAGACCACTACCACTATAAACGTTTCAGCAAGCTTGGCGCGTCAAGGGCAGAGAGTTCTTATGGTGGATTTAGATCCACAGGCAAATGCTACCAGTGGATTAGGGGTTGAAAAGAGTCAAGGGGGCAGTGTTTATGAATCTTTGGTTGGTGATGCGCTCTTAAGTGATCAAATTATCCGGACCCCTTACGAAAACCTTTCTGTTATTCCCGGTGAGGTAAATCTATGCGGTGCTGAAATTGATCTGCCAAGAATGGAAGATAGTTTGCATCGNCTACAAAGGGCGCTTCATTCGGTAAAAATGGCCAATGTATTTGATGTCATTATTATTGACTGTCCGCCTTCTTTGGGCTCGTTAACTTTAAATGCTTTTGTTGCTGCTGATTCACTCTTAGTCCCGATTCAATGTGAATATTATGCATTAGAGGGTATTTCAATGGTGCGTCAGATAATTGATCAAGTTCGAGATGCAGGAGATAATCCTACCCTTCATATAATAGGAATTGCGATGACAATGTATGACGGTCGCACGCGATTGTCTCAGCAAGTTTTAGATGAGGTGCGTGAGCATTTCTCGGACATTGTCTTTGAAACAACGATTCCCAGAGCTACCCGTTTGGCTGAGGCCCCGAGTCATGGCAAGCCCGCATTGGTTTATGATCCAGACGGATTGGCGACTGCCGCATATGAGGTTTTGGCGGGCGAATTATTACAGCGGTTGAATCGAATTGAGCTTACTCCTGACAATGTAGTAGATGCGACATCCCTTCAAAATCCGCTCCCGGTACAAAATCAGGCTTGAATCTTTACTAGCCATTGCGATGATTGGTGGAGGAAGAGATTTCCCTTGCGTTTTATATGTTTAATTTTTGGTTATAGTATAAATTATGCCTAAGCTCAGAGTTGAAATGAAAGTAGAGAAGGTAACAATGGAGTTGCCTGACACAAAGACGTTGCAGCTTAAATGGCCGGAAGATTATGATGTANATTTTTTAACGGGACAATTCATTACATTGTGGTGGCCTCATTACCCAAAGCATAAACGTGCTTATTCCCTGAGCTCCTCCGCGTTGGATAGGGGTAATTTTGAAATAACGGTTAAGCGTGACGGTAAAATGGGCACTAGTATTGTTGACTGGGCTGAGGAGGGTGATTCACTCTGGGTTATTGAGCCAACAGGTAAGTTTCTCCCTGTCTTTGACCCCCCCGGTAAGCACTTAATTTGTATAGCTGGTGGGTCAGGCGTAACTCCGTTTAGGGGTTTTTTGCGTGAAGCGACTCAGCGCAAATTGGATACCCGAATTACTGTTCTCTACACTGTCCGGACACCCGATGACATTATTTTCAATGACGAATTTCTTCAGTTTGAAAAAGAAAATCCAAATTTTAATTTTTTGGTAACCTGTACGCGATTAGCAGATGAAGATCCTTGGGAAGGAAGACGAGGCCGAATAGATGCAGAATGGATTAAGCAAAATATCGACGATATGGCTAATACCATATTTTATGCTTGTGGTCCTAATGGTTTAGTAGAGATGGCTGAGTCTTTGGCAAAAGATGAGTTGGGGGCAACCAAGGATCAGGTTATCCTAGAAAAATGGGGCTAATTTCCGGTGCCCAAATTAAAGCGAACGCCGTTGTTTCCACTGCATGAGGCTCTGAACGCTCGGTGTGTAGATTTTGGGGGCTGGGAAATGCCNATCCAGTATGATGGAGTTATTGCAGAGCATCAAGCGGTTAGGAATGCAGCGGGTGTTTTCGACATTTCTCATATGGGTGAGATCATGGTCGGAGGCGCGCACGCAGAAGATTTTCTTGAGCTAACACTTACCAATCGTGCTTCTGATCTGGCTGTGGGAGATGCGCAATATTCATTACTGTGTAATAGTCAAGGAGGAGTGGTTGATGATTTGTACGTCTACCGCATAGCTCAAGAAGTTTTTTTACTTATAGTGAATGCTTCAAGAGTAGATGATGACTTTTCCCTGCTCCAGAAGCTTGTTGTAGACTTAAAAAAGGATCGTACTGTAAATGTAGTAAATGAATCAGATGACTTGGCTGCGATTGCGGTGCAAGGCCCGAATGTAAGCTTATTTATTGATGATGTTTTTACCCTAAAAGGTTTGATAACCGTTGATAAGCCAACTGACCTTACGAAAAATCAAATCGATGTATTTATTTATGAAGATGCGAATGTCTACGTTGCCAATACCGGTTATACAGGAGAGGCTGGCTTCGAGTTGGTCGCTCCAAATGAAGTTATAACTCAATTGTGGAATCGGATATTTGATCTAGGGAAAAACCATGGGGTTAAGCCTGCGGGTTTGGGGGCTCGAGATACGTTGCGTTTAGAAATGGGATATCCTTTATACGGTAATGAGCTAAATGAAAAGGTTACTCCGTTAGAAGCAGGCTTAGGTTATTTCATTGATCTAGAGAAACCATTTCAAGGCCGACAAAAATTGGTTTCCCAGAAGAATAATGGATTCAAACGTAAGAATCTGGGGTTTGTAATGACCTCGAAATCACCGCCGCCAAGAAAGGGCTATTTAGTATATATTGATGGAGATCAGGTTGGTGCGGTTTCGAGTGGCACGCAAAGCCCCTCGCTTGGTAAGGGCATGGGAATGGCTTTTATAGATATGCCTCACGCTTTGGTTGGAAAAGAAGTTGAAATTCAGATACGTGATCGTTATTACCCAGCTGTCCTCAGTAAGAAACCCATGTATAAAAAAGATGACTAAAATCCCAGAAGAATTAAACTACGCCAAATCTCACGAGTGGGTCTCTGTTCATGATGGTACTGCGATTGTCGGGATAACTGATCATGCACAATCAGAGTTAACAGACATTGTTTACGTGGAGTTGCCGGAAGTAGGCCGAACTTATGCCAGCGGTGAGCAATGTGCAGTTGTGGAATCAGTAAAAACTGCCAGCGATATATACGCGCCTTTAGGGGGTGAGGTCATTGCTGTTAATGACGATTTGGGCGCGACTCCTGGCCTGGTAAATGAAGATCCATATAAGTCGGGGTGGTTTTTTAAGCTTAAATTATCTGGTGAGCCTGATTTATCTGACTTGCTTAATGCGTCATCCTATAGCTCTGAAATTGGAGAAGGATGAGGTTGTGATCTCTATTATATTTGGGTGCCTTTTCTCGTTCAGCGCTTTTGGAGCTTTGGATTTGGTGGTTCGAGACGGGTTGGTTTATGATGGTACGGGTCAAGATCCACGGCAATTAGACGTTGGTATAAATAAGGGGCAAATTGTTTCGATTGCGCCAAATCTTCCAAGAGGTATAGTTACTCTTGACGCAAAGGGGATGGTGGTGGCTCCGGGGTTTATTGATGTTCACACCCATGCAGAAAATATCGTCCATCACCCTAAAGCGGAAAATTTTCTTCGGATGGGTGTAACGACCCTTGTTTTGGGTAACTGCGGATCATCAAAGCTTGAACTTGGTAAGTTCTTCGACCAACTCCAACAAAAAGGATTCTCGGCTAATGTTGCAAGTCTTATTGGGCATGGAACCATAAGAAAACAAGTCATGGGAGCTTCTATTAGGCGACCACCGACAGAAAGCGAATTGACTGAAATGGAAAAATACATCGCCCAAGCTATGCAGGATGGGGCGCTGGGGATGTCTACCGGATTAATTTATTTACCCGGCACTTTTTCCAAAACCGACGAGCTGATTGCTTTGTCCAAAATTGTGTCAAAACATAATGGTATATATGTGAGCCACATGCGCAGCGAGGGGGCGAATATCTTTAAAGCGGTGGATGAGCTTTGCGCAATCGGGCAACAGGCAAAATTGCCTGTTCACATTTCTCATCTTAAATTAGCCGGGCGGCCGATGTGGGGAAAGCATTCAGAATTATTGGCTCGTCTGAACCAGGCCAGACAAGATGGGGTTAAGCTTACGCATGATCAATATGCTTATACGGCTTCTAGTACTAGCTTACGGCAGTTNCTGCCAGATGATCTACTTGCTGGTGGACGTGCAGCTTATGCGAATCATTTAAATGACCCAAAAAAACGAGCTGAAACAGTTTCTTGGATGAAATCTCGTTTGCGTGCCCGNGAGCGAGAGGATTATTCGTATGCAGTTATTGCTTACCANAAGAAACAGCCGAAGTATAATGGTTTAAATGTCGTAGAAGCGGCTAAGCTTCGCTATGGCGAACATTCGCTCGATCATCAAATAGCGCTCATTATGGAAGTAGAATTAAATGGAGGTGCAAGTGCTGTTTTTCATGGNATGAGTGAAGAAGATGCTCGAGCCTTTATGAAAAGTCCGTACACAATGTTCGCTAGCGACAGCAGTGTGCGNGTATATAACAGCGGGGTTCCTCATCCTCGTGGTTATGGAAATGCTGCCCGGTTTATTGGTCATTATGCTCGTGATCAACATCAATTAAAATTTGAGGAAGCAATTAGAAAGATGACTTATTTGCCAGCGCGCACCTTTAAACTGAGGGGAAGGGGGCGAATTCAGATCGGCTTTTCTGCTGATTTAGTTGTTTTTGACCCGGTAAAAGTGCGTGACCATGCAACCTTTAAGAAGCCACATGCCTATTCGACGGGGTTTCGGTGGGTAATTGTAAATGGGAAGCTTGTTATAGAGAATGACCGCCACAATGGTGCTGGGCCAGGGCAGATTATTCGGCGTGCTCAGTGAGGTGNTCTNCAATGAAGAAGCTTCTNNGATAAGTAGGTGAATTTTAGCGNNTTGGGCTCATGGNCNTTCNTNCTNAAGGGNAAATGTGAGCTNTGTAATAAAGGCTCTCATGAAATNTCTTTAACNACNCGGAGNAGTGAATTGATTCGCGTAAAATGGTTGGNGGGGAATTTCATCGCTACTTTAGTTTGGTAGTCTAACTCNATGGGGTTTTTTATTTTTTTGAGAGAAGCCCACTGATCAGAATCGATTAAGCCTCTGACCCAAGCCCAAGTTGAGGAAGTGGGCACTGGGTAATCACTTCCGTGGACTATGCGGGAGCTTAGAAGTTCATTTTCTAGNCAGTGGCGCAATCCNTAACTCCGNGTGGGTACATTTAATGCACTGGTATCTGCATATAGGTTTGGATAGTTCTTCATCATTTCAATTAATACGGGCAAATAGTCAGGATCAAAGGGGCCGCTGCCAGTGCCAGTATGAGCAGCAATAACATTAACCCCACATTCAAGGGGTAATTTTAAAACTTCAGGATTAGCGTAATCAGAGTTGATTACCTGCAGGGTGTGTTCACCTCCGGTGTGTGCAAGGAGAGGAAGCCCGGATTCNGCCATTCGTTTCCAAAATGGTTTAAATTTAGCTTCATTGCAGTTTATGTTTTGACAGTTTGGGAGGCANTTCATCATGGCTGCTCCGTTTTCGAGGCATCGNTCNAATTCTTCNATGGCGTCGGGTCGGGCTGGATGGATTGAAACCGCGGGAATAAATTCTTTGTGGNTTCTTGCCAGTTCAAGGACATATTCATTCGGGACAAATGCGTTTCCAGCATCTTCCCAAAGAGTNCCGTCATTACGGTAGACGGCTTCTTGAGCAAGGAGGCAGACTGCATCAATATCTGAGGAGCGAATAAAATCTAATAATCTGTCTCGAAATTGATTGTCGAAAGAGGGTTTATTTAGTGACTCAAAATTCAAATNGAGCTTCCGAAGCATAATTCCATATAAGGGTGCNCTGAGTGCGGTAACACGCACCCAGCACCCGTGGCCNCTTGCGGCNTTACCCACCATGTGGACATGCATATCTATCCGATTCATATGAATGGCGGAAGGGGTGGGATTCGAACCCACGGAACGGTTNCCCGTTCACTCGATTTCGAATCGAGCGCCTTAGACCGGACTCAGCCACCCTTCCNATGGGATTATCATAAGATTTGCAGCCTTCGTGGGCAAATTGAATTTCATTGTCCTGTTAATAATTGGAGGTGCTAATCCTCGACGCTTACGTTTTGGTTGGTTTTACTGCGCGCCTGTGATTGACCGGGAGGAATTACTGTCTTCATTTGTTCGTGATCTCGATCAGGCTGAATGGGTGGCGGTGGATACTGAGGCGGACAGCTTACACGCGTATCCAGAGAAACTTTGCCTCATGCAGCTGTCTATTCCTAGTGATGATGTTTTGGTNGACCCACTTGCAGGAATGGAAATGGGTGAGTTTTTCAGTTCTCTCGGNGCAAAGACCTTGATCATGCATGGTGCTGACTACGANGTCCGNTTATTTAAAATGGGTTGCGGGTTTGTTCCCAAAAGTATTTTTGACACCATGTTGGCAGCACGTTTGTTAGGTAGGAGACAGTTTGGGTTGTCACATTTGACGAAAGAAATTTTGGGTGTTGAACTCGAAAAGACCTCTCAAAAGGCTAATTGGGCAAAACGTCCACTTACAGATAAGATGAGTGAATACGCACTCAATGACACAAGGCACCTGCAGCCTTTGGCNAAGGCGCTAAAATCAGAACTTGAGGCTACTGGGCGTATCGAATGGCATTCNCAGGAGTGTGACCGATTGATTCGTGATAATTCAAATATCAATACTCCCGACCCAGACAAGATTTGGCGGATAAAAGGCAGTGCACGTTTAAGCTCACAAGCTTTAGGCGTTTTACGTGAATTGTGGCTTTGGCGCGAAAAAGAGGCAAAGAGGCGTAATCGTCCTCCTTATTTTGTGCTGTCACCCGATATTATGATTAAAATTTCTGATGCTTCTNCTCAGGGCGTAGAGATAGAACAGTGGATTCCCANGCGGGTTCCTGAACATCGGCGAAGGGAAATTAGAAAATGTATTAAACATGCAATTTCATGTCCGAGTGAAGAATGGCCTGCGCCTCATAAACCACCTCCAAGAAAACATATAACATCACNGCAAAAACAACGTTTTGAGGACTTGCAGAANAGACGCGACTGCCATGCTGATAGTTTATCNATTGATCCAACGATAATTGCTAGTCGCGCAACTATGGTGAAGTTGGCTTGCGGAGCTGAGGGAGTGCTAAATGATGTCTTGCCATGGCAGCAAGAGCTGNTGGGAGTAGGTTAAATTAGGTGTTTATGGCTTTTGCTGCGCGCGATTTTTACGATCAAATCGCGCATTTTGGGTGTCGCTTTTTTGNNCGCAAAGAGAGCGGTATCATCGGTTTGAACAATTACGCAGTCTCTTAATCCGACAATGGCAATGGGTTTTCGGTTTTTTTTGAGCCTTGCATCAAATACAATGTTGCGAGCTGCATCTACATATACTGGGTCTCCCTNTGAGCAGTTGCCTTCAGAGTCAGATTTNAAATGCCTCGAGAGGGCNGGCCACGAACCGAGATCGTCCCACTCAAAATCACCGTCCACAATTAACGTATTTTTGGCATGCTCCATGATGCCATAGTCAAAGGAAATATTATCTAATTTNGGGTAATCCTTCTTTAGGCGATGNTTAAGTTTCAATGGTTTATCGGCAATCTTAAACCATTGCTCACANGCCTTATGGAGCTTTTTTTGATGTTTGAGCAGGCTTTCTTTTATTGTTCCAAAAGAGAAAACAAACATGCCGGCATTCCACCTNAAACTACCGTCATTCANATATTGAACTGCTTTNTNNTGGTTTGGTTTTTCAACGAATTTTTTAGCAATATGGAAGCGGCNTTNGTAAGGCTTGCGCCCTTTGGGTGGCGGAAGTTTATCTCCTAGTTTAATGTANCCATAACCGGTCTCTGGCGCGGTTGGTTTGATGCCGATTGTGACAATGGCTTGTCCTCTACTCGCCAGATCATAACTTTCCTNCAGGATCTTTTGAAACTTCTTTTCGCTTTTCTTTGGAATGAGATGGTCTGCAGGTAATATAGCCATTGTGCCGACAGGGTTTCGAGCCCCGACTAACGCTGCGGCTAAGCTCACCGCAGGGCAAGTATTGCGCCCACAAGGCTCGGCAACTACGTTTTCTCTGGGTAACTTGGGGAGTTGTTTCCTTACTGCAGCAGCTTGTGTTTCATTAGTAATAATAAAAATGTTCTTTATAGGAACGAGCGGTTTAATTCTCTCTATAGTATGCTGAAGAAACGATTTTTTATCGAAGAGAGCTAGAAGTTGTTTTGGATGGGCTTCTCTGCTTAAAGGCCAGAAACGTTCTCCTTTGCCGCCCGCTAAAATAACTGCAAAGCGATCTTTATTGGATGATTTATTTTTCGGCGGCATAAGATTTTATCTGAGTCCTGATGAGAGTTCTTTTGTAAAACTTCCAATTTCCACTGCTAAGCTGGGGTTTTGGCCGTCTTTTCCTATGCGGTCAACGATGGCGCTTCCCACTACAACTGCGTCACAGTCGGCAGAAACTTGGCGAACTTGGGAGGGGGTGGAAATCCCAAAGCCTACGGCAATCGGTAAATTGGTATATTTGCGTATTATGTCTACACGATCTTTAAGTTGGGTGACAACATCCTGACGCATTCCGGTCACCCCTTCGCGTGAAACATAATAAATAAAACCACTTCCTCTTTCTGCTATGATCTTAATCCTTTCTTCTGGAGTTGTGGGAGCGATTAGCCAAATGCTGTTCATTCCTGACTGAGTCATGATAAGTTCATAATTATCAGCCTCTTCTGGGGGTAAATCGAGGGTAAGAAGGCCATCAACGCCACACTTAGCGGCGGTTTGTATGAAGTCTTCAAGACCTCTCCGGTGAATTAAATTGTAGTAAATATAGAGGACTATGGGTATGTCAGATTTTTCTCTGATAGCTTTAACAGTTTGAAGTACGCCCTCTATGGTGGTGCCGCTTTGTAATCCTCTTTGCGCTGCAAGCTGATTGACCAGCCCATCGGCTAGGGGGTCGCTAAATGGGACTCCCAGTTCAATTATATCCACACCTGATTGTGCTAATTCGAGAGTTATATTTTTTGTAGACTCTAAATTCGGGTCTCCTGCACCGATATATGCGATAAAGCCCTTTTTTGATTCATCTTTGAGGCGCTCGAAACAACGATCTATCCGATTCATATAAAAGAAATAGAGTGTCAATTTATTCGCTCTGAAGCAAGTCGTAGTCCTTCTAGGGTGAGAAGGGGTCGGGTAGCAGATATTTCGGGTAGATTGGCCGAGATGATCTCAGCGCAGCCCCCGGTGGCGATGACGTTTATTTTTCTTGCATGAAGGG
>PBEJ01000030.1 GCA_002719595.1 Verrucomicrobiales bacterium | reverse complement strand
TTAAAGGTTCTTTTTTTTGTGAATAAAAAAACCCGACTCCGGACTTGACGCTTTGATGGAATTGGCTGACAAGAGCGCTCGTTATTAAAGGAACGATATGTCAGAGGAAATTAGCATTGAAGATCGGATCAAGAAGATCGTTGTTGAGCAGCTTGGAGTGAACGCTGATCAGGTTACCCCTGAAGCTAAATTCATTGAAGATCTAGGGGCAGATTCCCTAGATACAGTGGAGTTGGTGATGGCGTTGGAAGAGGAGTTCGGCAACGAAATTAAAGACGAGGACGCTGAGAAGCTCACCACCGTTGGTGATGTGGTTCGCCACATCGAGGATAACACATAATCTGACCCGCGATTTAGGGCAGCGGGCCAGTCGGTTCCGTCTGCCCCTTTTTTTATGTCGAGCACTTCAGGTAATCGAGTTGTGGTAACCGGTTTGGGTGTTGCTTCCTCTCTGGGTTGTGAGGTTGAGACACTTTGGCGGAATGTGGTTGCCGGTCATTGTGGGATTGATCGAGTTAAGTCTTTCGACGCTTCCGGATTTGCCTGTCAAATTGCTGCTGAGGTTGGCGAATTTGATCCGACACCTGCTTTTCCTAACCCTAAGGAAGTTCGTCGCGCAGATCGCTTTACCCAGCTAGGAATATTTGCAGCTTGGAAAGCTTTGCAGGATTCGGAAATGAATTTGGAGGAGCTAGATCGCGATCAGATCGGTTGTTATATCGGAAGTGGCATCGGTGGTCTTGGGACGCAAGAAACGCAACACACTGTACTCACTGAACGTGGGCCTGGTAAGATGTCCCCCTTTACCATTCCGATGTTAATTTTGAATATGGCCTCTGGTGTGTTTTCGATTTACTACGGCCTACGTGGTCCCAATGTGGCCACTTGCAGTGCTTGTGCCACCAGTACTCATGCATTGGGTGAAGCATGGAGGACCATAAAAATGGGTGATGCCAAGGCGATTTTTGCCGGTGGAGCTGAGGCAGCTGTGGTGCCTATGGGCATGGGTGGTTTTGCGGCAATGAAGGCCATGAGTACGCGCAATGATGACCCGAAAGGGGCATCTCGTCCCTTCGATAAAGATCGAGACGGTTTTGTGATGGGGGAGGGGGCTGGAGTGCTGGTTTTAGAAGAAATGGACCATGCCATTATGCGCGGAGCAAAAATATACTGTGAGATAGTTGGCTATGGGAATACTGCGGATGCCAACCATCTAACTGCTCCAGACCCTGATGGGAAAGGAGCTGCACGTTGTATGCAGATCGCTTTACGAAGCGGAGGATTAGATACTGACAACATTGATTATATTAATGCTCATGGTACTAGTACTCCTCAAGGTGATATATGTGAAACCAAGGCAATTCGTACTGTTTTTAAGGAGCATGCTGATAAGCTCGCTGTAAGTTCCACCAAAGGTTCTACCGGTCACATGCTTGGTGCAGCAGGTGGTGTGGAAATGGTACTTACGGCAAAGGCATTACAAACGGGTATCGCGCCGCCCACCATAAATCTGGAAAATCAAGATCCCGAGTGTGATCTCGATTACGTGGCCAATGAAGCACGTGAGATGGAGATAAATGCGGCCCTAAGTAACTCCTTTGGTTTTGGTGGGCATAACGCGACCATTGCCGCGACCAAGTTTCACGGTTACGCTGCCAGAACAGCCTAGAGGCTGAAGGCAGGAAATGAACTTTCTTTCGCTCATTGAGCACAAACGTGATGGCGGTGAGTTATCGTCCGAAGTTATTGATGAGCTCATAAAGGCATATTCGTCGGATTCCATTCCAGACTATCAAATGGCTGCTTTCCTCATGGCGGTGAACATCCGCGGCATGAGTACTGATGAAACTCGTGCCCTCACACTGGCCATGCGTGATAGTGGTTCAGTGTTTCAGTTTCCAGAAGACGAGCGCCCAATCGTTGATAAACATTCCACCGGAGGGGTTGGCGACAAGGTTTCCTTGGTGTTGGCCCCTCTACTTGCGTGTCTTGGGTATCGGGTGCCAATGATTTCAGGGCGCGGGCTTGGAATTACAGGTGGTACTCTCGATAAATTGGAGAGTATCCCCGGTTTCAGCACCCAATTGTCTGTAGATCAAATTATTGCCCAGGTTCAATCGATCGGGGTGGCGATGGGAGGGCAAACTGCTGAAATCGCCCCGGCAGATCAGCGACTGTATGCATTACGTGATGTTACCGGCACCGTGCCGTCGATTCCGCTGATCACAGCTAGTATCCTTTCCAAGAAATTAGCCGAAGGTCTGGATGCACTGGTGATGGATGTAAAATATGGTGGTGCTGCATTCATGCGAGAGCGTGATGAGGCAAGGGCTCTGGCTAAAACGATTTTGGTTTTGGCAGCTGAGTGTGGTGTGGAATGTAGCGCTTTATTAACTGATATGAATACTCCCCTTGGACGTGCGGCGGGCAATTGGCTGGAGGTTAAGGAATCCGTTATGTTTCTCGAGGGCAATGGACCGGTAGATTTGGAAGAGCTGGTGATTTCTTGCGCTGACCAACTTCCCGGATGCAATGCTGAGCGTGCCTCTGCCGAACTCGAAAGTGGCCGTCCACGCGAAAAGTTTACCGAACTACTTTCCGCCCAAGGGGCTGACTTGGTTGCTTTTGAAACCAAATTAAAGCTGGATTCTACAGCACCCGTTGTGCGGGAGTTCTCAAAGAGGGAGCGAGGCTATCTCGCCCGTTGTGACGCTCGCGTGATCGGAGAAGTCGTTCGGGATCTTGGGGGAGGTCGGCAGACGAAGGAATCGAAAATCCACCCTGATGTGGGTCTCGACCGAATACTTAAACCAAACGAGCCTGTAAATGGCCCCCTTTGCCGAATTCACGCCCGTTCGGAGGAGGATGCAGACATTGCCGAGGAGCGGTTAATGTCAGCTTTTGAGATTTTAGATGAAAAAGTCGGTCAATTTGAACTTATTTCTGAAATTATGAGGTAAATATAGGGACTCTCTGTCCCCTTGACAGGTCTGAATAATACTGGCAATCTCCGCGGTTCCCTCAATTGGATTCTGGGGTTATTGGACAATTTTTACCGATTTTAGGCTGTTTTCATGAAACGTACATTTCAACCTTCAAATTTGAAGCGGGCCCGCAAGCATGGCTTTCGGAGTCGTATGGCAACCAAAGGTGGCCGAGCTATTCTCAAACGTCGTCGGCAAAAGGGCCGAACTCGTCTTACTCCTGCCTGAAGATGAATACGCCGGCCCGGCTGAGGCTGACGCGTGCGATGCGGATTCGTCATCGAGCCGATTTTGCACGTCTCAAGCAGCAGGGTCAGCGACTTGCACGCGGTTGTATCGTACTTAATTGGCAGGAACTTTCACCCGGAGCAAACTCAAGATTCGCCGTGATTACAACCCGCAAACTTGGCAAAGCCGTTACTCGTAACCGATGTCGTCGCATTTTACGTGAGTGTTTTCGTTTGCATCAGTTAGAATTCAAGGCGCCGGTGGAATTGGTTCTGATTGCCAGAGCCTCAATGGTCGGGCAATCCTACGGGCAAGTGGAAAAAGTTTACCTGAATCTATTACGTCAAGCTAAGTTGATCAACTAAGTGAATCTGCTACAACATTTGCTCTTAGGTTTGCTCCGCTTTTACAGGTGGGCTATTTCGCCGATACTCACGGCTATTGCGGGCGGGAGTATCTGCCGGTTTGAACCCAGCTGTTCCCAGTACGCTTCTGAAGCGGTCCGAAAGCANGGATCAATGCGTGGCTCATGGTTGACTTTAAAGCGCTTGGGTCGCTGTCATCCATGGGGTGGGTGCGGGCACGATCCGGTGCCGGAAGTNAAGGAGACAGCTGNCTAATGGACCGTACCGGAAAATTAATTCTTGTTGTTTCGATTTTACTGCTTATTGCGGGGCCAATACTCCAGAATAAATTTGGGCCGAAGTCAAAGCTACCAGTCTCTGACACTAATGCTTCCATTAAAGGGACTAATCTAGTCTCACAAACGAATGGTCAGCCCTCTGTGGTTGAGCCAACCCCGATTGAGGGTGAAGTTAAGAACACCAATGCCGTTCCAGTCAGTCCTTCCACTAATGCTGTTCCAGTAAACCCTGAAACAGGACCTAAAACTCCACTGACTCCGGAAGAGCCGGAACAGACAGAAGTTCTGGAAAATGAATTTGTGAAGTTCACCTTCACCAATCGCGGCGGTGGGGTTAAAAAAGTAGAACTTAAGAAATATTTAAAAGAGGTTGGGCGTAATGCAACGAATGCTGAACCAGTGGAATTAAGGATGGATCGGGGTCGATTGCCCCTATTGGCATTTGAACCCAAAACTGGTGATATAAATGATAATACTCCTGATGCTCCAAGACCGTATGCGCAGCAGTTAAATTATGTGTTAAACAAGAATGGAACAAATATTGTTGCTACTAGTACGTATGGAAATTTTGAAATTAGAAAAATATTTTCTCTGCAGGCTGATTATCAATTAAAAACAACAATTCAGTTAGTCAATCGGTCNGAAAACCCAAGTTCAGAGAANNATTTCTTTCTGGTTGCTGGTGCCGGGTTTGAACCTCCTTCTTCATCACGAATGATGGGCNTTAATTTCGGGGCNATGTGGTTTAATGGNGATGAAGAAATAAAGGTNGGTCCATCGGAAATGTTGGGTAATACCGAAACAGATGCNTCGGGNTGGTTTGATAANAAGCCAATGGGNTGTAGTTGCATACCNGGTGGGAATCCACGGAANAANTANAATNCNGNAAAAATNNGAGGGCAANGTAATGTACGCTGGNTGGGNGCTTATAGNCGATTTTTTNTNCAGGCANTAATTCCNGAGAAACCNGGGCAGTCAGTGCATGTGAACCAGTTNCGCCTCAATTCNATGAGCAANGAGGAATNNGNNNANGCTCAGGTTAAAATCAAGAANAACCAAAANGCTTGGGANGCTGCNTTGAGGGTAGAGGTTCCGCCACTTCCGGCCGGTGGTACNAACCAAATTAATTACATCCTNTATGCTGGGCCNAANGAGTACGATCGCTTGAGGGAAATTGGNACAGCNAATGGCGGNAATCAATTTCACCGAATCATGGGATTTGGTAAGTGGTTTGGTTGGGTTGCAGAGGGACTTCTGAGNTTAATGAAGTGGATGGCTCCAAGTCTTGNATTTTTGGAGTCGATCAAGATCAGCAGCTGGGCTCTTGCAATTATCTGTATCACCTTGGCCATTAAACTGGTTTTCTGGCCNATTACTGCAAAGANCACGCGAGCCATGAAAAAGATGGCGGCAGTAAACGCTAAGATGATGCCTGAGATTACCAAGATCAGGGAAAGGTATAAGAACGACTATCAGAAGATGAATATGAAGATGATGGAGACCTATAAAAAGTATGGGGTTAATCCATTATCGCAGGTTGGCGGATGCTTGCCGATGTTAATTCAGATTCCGATTTTCTTTGGATTTTTCACCATGTTGCGAAGCGCGGTTGAATTACGTGGCGCTGAGTTTCTCTGGGCCTCAGATCTTTCCTCACCTGATACCATTGCAACACTGGCCGGCTTTCCGATTAATATTATGCCGCTTTTGATGACGGCCACGATGTTTTTTCAAATGCGCCTGCAGCCTCCTTCTCCAGGAATGGATCCTACCCAGCAGGCAATGATGAAGTATATGCCCCTGATGTTTGTTGTTTTCTTTTACTCCGCCTCTTCAGGCTTGTGTCTCTATTGGACGGTGCAAAATGTACTGACTATTATCCAAACCAAGTTGACAAAGGTTGATCCTGAGGCAGGCGACAAAGGTAATACCCAAGTGGAAGTGATTCCACCCAATAAAAAACGAAAAAGAACCTAAATTATGACTATGTCTACTAAACCCAAATCCATTCTGGAAGACATGCTGAATCACCTTGGCTTTGATGCTTCGGTGGAAGAGACTACGTTAGATAGNGGCAGCNTGTTGAATGTAAAAACCGAAGATGATCCCGGCCGTTTAATTGGTCGTCAGGGGCGGACCTTAAGTGATCTGCAATACCTTACCAATCGCCTATCTATTGTGCAGGATAAGGAGGCTGCCAAAGTAACGGTAGATGTTGGTAATTACCGCACTGAAAACCGGGAGAGCTTGATCAAAAAAGCCAATGAAGCAGCCGAAAAGGCGCGTCGCTGGGGTGAGGTGGTAGAAATGGAACCATTGAATGCCTTTGATCGACGAGTGGTGCACGAAGCTCTAAAAGAGGTGGAAGATGTGACCACAGAATCTATTGAGGTAGAGGATACCAATAAGAAGATGATTCTGGTTCGACCTACTGCAAGTTAACCAAATATAANCTTTTTTACTCTCAGCGGGTCATTAAATGGCCCGTTTTTTTATTTAAATTGGAAAATTATGCCTTTNGGGGCATTTATTAGAATATTATGTTAATTATTTAATACATGGCACATTGCATGCTCTGTACGCGTGCGTGTCATTAAAACAAATTAATCAAAATGAAGGGCCAGGCTTCGAGGAAGCTTCTCAACAGCTTTTGCTGGATATTGCTATGGAATCTTCATTGCGTGAATTAAATCAAATGGCAAATCCTTCCCCAAAACCTGCTAGTTTATCTGGGTATTACCAGAGTCTTCATGAATGGCGTTCGCCCGCAGCAAGTGAATTCAAGAATTAAGCAANCCCTTTCAAATAAGCGAAAATTAGCTTNGGTAAATCATTGCTGTATCCACCTTCAAGGATATTGGCCAAAGGTTTTTTGAGAGATCGTAGTTGCTGGCCAATCCATTGATAATCATCAATTTCAAGTTGCTGCTGGCAGAGAGGATCTCTTTTGTAGGCGTCAAAACCGGCTGAGACACAGATCAGATCCGGGTCAAATTTGTTCATTTCTGCTAATGCCGCCGAAGCGGACTTGCGCCAGATGAGATTAGAGCTATCTGGAGCTACGGTAAAATTGTGGCAGTTATCAAAACTCTCGGATCCGGTGCCCGGGTATGCCGGNTGTTGGTGGATAGAAAAGAAAGCGGTTCCGTCGACTTTTCTCAAAATATCTTCAGTGCCATTACCGTGGTGAACATCAAAATCAAACACGGCTACTTTTTTTACGCCAGCTGAGCGCGCTGCAAGGGCTGTAATTGCGATACTGTTGAAAAAGCAAAATCCCATTGCTTTTTTCTTTGTTGCGTGATGTCCCGGCGGGCGGAGCAGGGAGAAATTAGGTTTATTCTTCCGGGCAAGCTCAAGTGCACGAAGGGCTCCTCCTACAGATCGTCGTGCATGGGCATCAATATCCGGGTAATTAGGAGTGTCCGCGTCGAAAGCGTCGATGGGGTTCTCCACCAAATGTATATGCTCTAGTATATGGGCTTTCTCTATGAGNCTTTCCTTGGCTANGGNGGGTTTGTCCCAGATNATTTNAATTTCCTTCTGAGCGCGTAAGAATTCAAGGGTGGCGGCTATGCGTTGAGGACGTTCGGGATGTCCTTTTTGCGAATAGTTCAAACANNGCTTATCAGTAATTACGTGCACATTGGCTAGTGTGCGTGAATGTTTGGGATGCGTCCACTGTGAACAACCTTCGTTTTCCGCAGGAGCTGTCGCGTCTTATCCTCCTAGAGCGCTGTTTGTGTCGGAATATAAGGTCAAATTTGAGGTCTTTGAAGGGCCAATGGATCTTCTACTTTACTTGGTAAAGAAGGAGGAGGTGGATATTTATGAGGTAAACCTAACAAAGGTCGCCCGCGAATTTATCGAGTATGTGGATCTAATGCGGGAGTTTGATATTGAGATAGCCGGCGAGTTTCTTGTGATGGCTAGTACGCTTATGTACATTAAGAGCAAGGAACTTTTGCCGGTTGATCAGCAGGTTCAGACAGATGACGAAGAGGAAGGCGAGGATCCTCGATGGGAACTCATCCGAAAGCTGGTCGAATATAAAAAATTCAAGGACGCAGCTGATAAGCTGGGCACACTGGAGCATAAGCAGGAGGATGTTTATCCGCGTTTACCAGCCAAGCAGCAGTTTGAGATGCCTGAGGACCGAGGGCCTGACTTGAAAGTCAGCATATTCGACCTGATCAATGCGGTTAATGATGTCATAAAGCGTGTGGAGGTGCGTAACGCGGGCACTAGTCAAATTCAAGATGAACAATTTACCGTCGCTGAAAAAATTCAGGTTTTGCGTGATCATTTGACTAATCAACCGCGGTTTGTTTTTACCGAGCTATTTGCTTCAGCCGCCAGCCGAAATGAAATCGTTGCCACCTTCCTTGCGCTTTTGGAATTGATCAGACTCAAACAGTTGAAAATAGAACAAGAAACTAGCTTTGGTGAAATTATGATTAGCGAAGGAGATGGGGAAGATGAATTTGATCCTTCAACTGCCAATACCTCAAACACTCCTGCAGTAGTTACTGATTAATCCATGGACCTAAAGGACATCCTAGAGGCAATTCTTTTTTCCTCGCAAAAACCCCTGAGCGCTAAGGAATTGCAAGACATTCTTAAGCAGGCTGGAGAAACCGGTGAGAGTGATTCTGCTGATTTTACAAAGACTAAAGCCGCCGCGATTACCAAAGTGCTTGAAACCTTAGCTGAGGAGGTTGCTCAACTGAATCGACCTCATCATCTGGTTTGTGTAGCTGGCGCATGGCAGTTCGTAACACAAACTAATTATGCCCCTTGGGTGCGGGCTTTGGTCGGAATAAAAAACCGGCCAACACGTTTGTCTAAGCCTGCATTGGAGACATTGGCTATTATCGCTTACCGCCAACCCATTACCCGGGCGCAAATGGAGGANATACGTGGAGTGTCTGTGGATGGGGTAATCGGGACATTGTCTGAACGATTGCTGGTCGAGGTGGTTGGGCGTGCTGATGTGCCCGGCAGGCCTCAGACCTATGGAACGACTCAAACATTCCTTGAGTATTTCGGGCTGCGTAATCTTGAAGAATTGCCCGATGCTGAAGAATTGCGGCAAGTGCCTCTCAGCAAGCCAGAGGCTCCGCTTACCACCGATGGAGATGACGAAGAGCCCGAGCAAATGTCGCTCGAGGAGGTGACACAAGCCAAGGATAACGATGCTAGTCAAGTAGCTCAGTCGGTTGATGAAGATAGCGAGGAAGAAGAGGATTATGACGAGGATGATTTCGAGGAAGATGATGAGGACGAAGAGGAGTTTGACGAGGAGGAAGGTGAAGAGGTAGAAGAGGCGTCAGAAACTCCATGAATATCCAAGAAAATCGGGCTGCGATTGATAAGATTGATGCTCAGATCGTTAAACTCCTGAATCGCCGGACCAAGCACGTTCTCAATATTGGCCAAGCGAAATTGGCTTCAGGGAAAGCTATTTTCCAGCCAGACCGCGAGCAGGCACTTTTGCGGCGCATATGTAAGTTGTCTGATGGAGTTTTATCTGATGAATCTTTGCGGCATATTTACCGTGAGGTTATGAGTAGTTCAATTGCCTTGCAAAAGGGATTTAAGATCGCTTTTCTCGGCCCAGAAGCCACCTACACTCATCAAGCTGCGGTACGGCGTTTTGGAACCAGCTTAGCTTACGTCCCACAAAAAACTATCTCTGAAGTTTTCAGTGAGGTGGAAAAAGATCGGGCAGAATACGGAGTGGTTCCGGTCGAGAATACTACCGAGGGAGTGGTGACTCATACATTGGATATGTTTGTCGACAGTGAACTTAAAATTGTTGCTCAGATTGTCATGCCTATCGAACACTGTTTGGTAGGCAAGGGCAGCCTAAAACAAGCCAAAAAGCTTTATTCTCATCCTCAAGCCTATGCTCAATGTCGAAATTGGGTGCGTGAAACTCTGCCTAGTGTTGAGTTCATAGAAACTTCATCGACGACTGCAGCTGCTGCACTGGCCGCTAGGGCCAAGACGGCCGTCGCTATTTCCAGCGCGTTGGCTGCAGAGAAATATAAACTAAATATTCTTGATGCTGCAATACAGGACCACAGTGGGAATGCTACGCGTTTTTTGGTGCTCGGTCGAATTTGCGGATCGCCCACCGGCCATGATCGGACAAGTTTAATGTTCACCGTAAATGACAAGGTTGGGGCACTACACGATGCTCTTCAGCCTTTCCGTACACACCGCNTGAACATGACCAAAATCGAGTCGCGACCAAGTAAAAGAAAGGCTTGGGAATACATTTTTTTCGTTGATGTGGATGGGCATAGTGATGATCCCAAGCTGGCCAAGGCTATTGGTAAACTCAGCGAGAAATGTTCTTTTGTTAAGATTCTCGGATCCTATCCGTATGGCGACTAAAGTAAAAAATACACTGGCTCTGGCTCGTAAGGTGCTTGATATCGAGTTGGCGGGGCTCAAGGCGGTTCGCTCACAATTAGATGAGCAATTCGTAAAGGCTGTTGAGATGCTTTCTGAAGCCCTGTCCAGGCGCAACAAGTTAGTGATCGTGGGGATAGGAAAAAGCGGCGAAATTGGTAGAAAAATAACAGCTACTTTTAACAGTACAGGAGCTACTTGTGTTCTGCTTGATCCAGTTAATGCTTTGCACGGGGATATCGGCCTTTTGGGTGATGGAGACATCGTTTTGGCTTTGAGTTATTCTGGGGAATCCGATGAGCTNTTGAATTTAGTGGGAGCAATCAAAAAGTTTCCCGTGAAAATATTGGCTTTAACAGGTGCNCCTAAATCAGCTTTGGCTCAACTTAGTGACGTGGTGATCAACGCTGCGGTGCCCAAGGAAGCTTGTCCCTTCAATCTTGCGCCGACTGCTAGTACCACCGCGATGTTGGCTTTAGGGGACGCCCTATCCATGTCTCTATTGCAGAGACGGGGGTTTAAGAAAAAGGACTTTGCAAAATACCATCCATCAGGTTCGATCGGTCGTTCGTTACTTCTGAAAGTAAAGGATATCATGCGGACAGGNAAACGCCTGGCGATTGCTCCACGCACAATTACCGTAGGCGAAGCACTGTTGATTATGACTCGAGCTAAAAGCGGCAGCGTGTGCGTGGTCGGGCGTTCAGGTAAGTTGGTAGGAGTTTTTACTGACGGTGATTTACGCCGTAGTATAGCCAAGNTCGGTGATTCAGTTATGGAGCAGCCTTTGTCNAANGTGATGACAGCNAATCCTACGATTATAAAGGATTTTTCCTTGGCAGTGGAAGCGCTTAAAATATTTCATACTCGAAAAATTGATGATCTCATCGTCATCAACTCCAAGAAAGAGCCTGTTGGGCTTATCGATTCTCAGGATCTGCCAAAGCTGAAGCTGGCTTAAATCCTGTTACTCCTATAGTCTCTTTTCATGATGGAAAAAGTACGTCCTTATCTTATTGGTGCGGCATTGACCGCAGTGTTGGTTTTTGCAGTGGCACAGGAGTCAGCAGGACCTAATACCGCGGTGATCCCAAGCTGGGAGTACCTCTATATTGAGCAGCATTCGGTTCAATTTGAGCAAATTGAAACCTCAGGTGAACTTAAGAAAAGATTGGTGCAGTCCAAAGTGCTTAATTCACTTGGAAAAGATGGATGGGAAATGGTGCAGGCCGGGGTGGGGGGATATATGTTCAAACGAAGAGTACGTTAGGGAGACTCAAATCTTGACGAGATATTCGCCCGAAGCAAAGCTAGAGGAGACATGATTCGTTTTTCTTTGGTGTTATTACTAGCGTATCAGGGATTCTCTTTTGGAGCCTCCGTGCAAACTCAGGAATCAATCACAGTTCAGAAAACCCGTGAATATAAAGCACGATTTCTACTTTATCTGCCTGAAGGGTATCGGGATAAACTAGATATCAAATGGCCGTTATTGATTTTCCTTCATGGTGCAGGAGAGCGAGGGGATGATTTAAATAAGGTGAAAGTGCATGGGCCACCTAAACTAATTGAGAAAGGGAAAAAATTTCCATTTGTTGTTATTTCCCCTCAGTGTCCCAAAGGGAAGAAGTGGGACGATGAGGTGCTCTCGGAATTGTTGGATTATGCTTGTAAAAAATATCGTGTGGATACGAGTCGCTTGTATTTGACTGGACTGAGTATGGGAGGGTACGGATCATGGAGTCTTGGGATGGCGCTATGTGATCGTTTTGCGGCAATTGCTCCAATATGCGGTGGTGGTAGTTTTATTGATGTTTATAATGCTAGTGGGGCAAAAGGAAAGGCTCTAAGGAGCCTTGGAGTTTGGGCTTTCCATGGAGCCAAAGATACCGTTGTGCCAGTCGGTGAAAGTAAAAAGATGGTAGATGCATTGAGGAAGTTCGGGCATTCAGCTCCAAAACTTACGATATATCCCAATGCCCGGCATGATTCTTGGACAACAACATACGATAATGCTGAGCTGTACCGCTGGCTCTTAGAGCATCAACGTAAGTAGGTTTTTACCGAATCTCAACTAATAGAACTTTTTCTTTCTTAGTTAAAAACTGAACCGTCCTGTAGTTTTGTCCTGTAGCGGGATCAAAAACTTTCATCTTATTGTAAATCCAAGTGTCTCCCAGTTTTTGATCTGGTTCTCCAAACACTTTCAGTACAGTGGTTATCTCTTTGTTTTCGTAAATCGCGCTTAGTCTTTTTTTGGACCAAAAGGTTCTGCGTCCAACGGCATTAGGATTAGTTTTTGATGATATTACACTCTCCGGAACTTTTGTTGAATTGCTCGGAGTGTTCATCCCCATTCGCATTAATTCTTTACCTTCTTTATCCCAGCGCACTTGGTTTATGAGTCTCCCATTGGCATATTCTGCTTCCACTGATTGTTGCCCATTGCTGTACCATTCCAAAAGCTTGACTAGCTGCCCGTTACTAAAAGACTGTTGTCTGCTCAGTCTTGGGTCCCCNTCTTGAGTTTCATGCCATTCCAAGTGTGTGCCCACGGGTGTTTCACCTCTCCAATTGGCCATCCATGACTTCTTCTTCCCATCTGCAAAATAACCTGTTTGTGGCCCCTCACGAACACCGTTTACATAAGTTGTTACGCTTCTCTTTATTTCAGTAGTAGGGTAAAATTTTATATATTCGCCTTCCATTTTATCTTTTACCCAGGCTGTCTCCCAGAGTTTGTTTTNGTCTTCGTCAAACCCTATTTCTTTACCATGTTTCTTGCCATTNACGTGAGGGGTTTTACTTCGAAGCTTACCATTGAGATCATATTCTGTGACAATTCCTTCAGCAACCCCCTTGGCTAAGGGCATCTCGTAGGACTTTTTTCCATTTTCATGCCAGCCTTTCATGGTCCCGATGGGTCGTCCGTCCTTAAGGATTANCTCGGTTTTCTTTTTACCATTCATATACCATTGGGTGGCTTTGCCCTGTTTTACTCCATCAACTATTTCCAGAGAGTACTTTTTATTTCCATTGGGATATAGTTCCTCTACTGGGCCATTATATGGGGATGATTCTCCTTCCAAACAAATTATGCCTGAATTGGATACAAGCCGGGTGGGGCCATGGAANCTGGGAGTTACAGGTTTTTCATGTGGACGCGAAATCGCGGCCAGTAACAGCACGGCTGCCATAACTCCGGCGGCAATCCACTTTGTTCGCTGCATTAATTAAACTACTACCTTACAGGTTGTATTGTCAACGGGCTCCGGTTGTATAACTGGTTATCCTCGTTCGGCATATCTTTCTCAAAACCCTTATTTTTACAGTCGATAAATTAAATTATAAGATATTTAAAATGATTCAACTTTTGATTAATTTAATTTTTTGTTATGCAACNTAGCCGNGTTGCAAAATATNTTTGATGAATCAAGTNTAGGTTTATGGAGCAGTTGTTNGCACCTCATNTAGTGATTCTTGTCATTGCTTGTGGCATGGCNTTGNTGGCCAAGCGGGCTAAGCTGCCTTANACAGTCGTATTGGTTGTTGCCGGGTTAATTGTCAGCGCTTTCGGGCCGGGTGAGGTGTTCGAAGGAATCAAATTAGATCCTCCTTTGCTGTTACAAGTTTTNCTGCCCATTCTTTTATTTGAGGCGGCGTTCCACGTTAATTTGAAGCAATTTTTGCGAAATTGGAGACCAATTTTGTACTTGGCCATTCCGGGCGTTATGGTGGGAATGTTACTGACTACAGGCCTGTTTATTTTGGCGAGTGAATTGGTTGGGTTGGGTTTGGGTTGGCCAATGATCCTCTTGATTGCGGCGATGTTAGCTGCAACCGACCCCATTTCTGTCGTTGCACTTTTTAAAGAATTTTCTGTGTCTAAACGATTGGGGATCATCATCGAAGGTGAAAGTTTAATTAATGATGGGATTGCTGTCGTGTTATTTGGTGTGGTGGTAAAGATTACAGCAGTTCATTTGGGCCTTACTCTACCACATTTTGGTGGGGCAATAAGTGTTGAGGCCATGCACGCGGTTCTCGATTTTCTTCGAGAAGTGCTTTTGGGAACCGCAGTTGGATTGGGAATGGGTTTGGTAATATCCTACCTAACCAGCAAATTCGATGATCACCATATTGAGGTGGCTCTTACTGTAATTGCTGCCTACGGAGCAAACACTCTGGCCATGCAGATGCATGCTTCGGGGGTAATCGCTGTGGTAGTTTGTGGCATGATGATAGGAAATGTGGGAGTAAAACACGGCATGAGTCCTACGACGCGAGAATCGGTGATTTCATTCTGGGAGTTTGCGGCTTTTATGGCCAATTCGTTTGTCTTCATATTAATCGGATTGCAAATAAAAATTAGTGAAATGCTATCACAAGAAGTGGTGCTCCCAGTAGTAATCTTTTTTGTAATTATGATGGTAGTTAGAGGTATCACTGTTTATGGCGTGCATAATTTAGTGCGTCGAAGTGATTTACGACTCAAGGGACGCTGGCTTCCGGTTATCACATGGAGTGGGGTGCGAGGGAGTCTTTCCATGGTGCTTGCAATGATGCTTATTTGGATAGGCGAAGTCGGCGCCAGTAATAGTAAAAATACAGATTATAGCTCCAGTAAGGCTGATGGAGAGCTAGTTGCAATAGAAGGTGATCAGAATACAGGAGCCAAAGCAGTCATAGTCGCCCAGGAACAGGCACAATCGAATAAGTCTGACATCTTAAAGATCGTATACGGAGTGGTATTGCTTTCCATTTTGCTTCAGGGAACCACTATGCACTGGCTCATGAATAGAGCTGGGCTGATAGAGGGTTCACAAGAGGAAAAGGAATACCAAATGGCCTTGGCCCGTAGGCAAGCAATCCGGGCTGTGCTGGCAAATTTGGAATCAGCCGAACGCAAAGGCAGTATGGCAGATGGTACCTATAGGTTTCTCCATGAACGCTTATTAAAGCGTAAAGAAATAAATGATCGGCTTATGACAGAAATGCTGGAATCCATGCCTTCCTTAAATAAAATTGAATTGGAAATGGAGTCGGCACACCTGCGGGCAGTGGAAAAGCAGATCTATCGGGATTTGGAGAAAGAAGGGGATTTAAATTATGATTCCATGGAGGAACTCGTCCGAGAAGTCGTTGAAAGTGCTGAGCAAAACAAGCATGAGTCAGACAGTGAATCCTGATTTATCCTATTTTCTATTGTAATAAGTGCGTTTCGCCGTTGACGGCTCTCTATGAGAGTGTTTTTCTTTCGCCCTAATCATGAGAGCGATATTGGGTCTATTATTTTTTCCTTTGCTCCTTGGAGCACAGCAAGTTCCCGTAAAAGAGCATTTTTTATCCAACGGAATGAAAGTGCTTCTCTTGGAGCGTAACGATGCTCCCAGTATTTCCGGAGGTTGGGTAGCCCGTGTGGGAAGTGTTAATGAACGGCCGGGAATCACAGGCATCGCACATTTATTTGAGCATATGATGTTTAAAGGAACTCCCAAAATCGGCACCAAGGATTACAAGGCTGATGTTAAAATTATTAATGAACAGGAAAGAGTTCGTGACGCCATGCGGGTTGAAGAACGAAAAATGCGAGAGATGTGGCGAAAAGGAGAAATTACCGATTTACAGGACCCTGATCAGAAGACTGATAAGTGGAAGAAATTGAATGAGGAATTTAAGGTGCTCATTGAGGAGCATCGTAAAGTTATTGTTAAAAATGAATTCGATAGGATTTATACCTCAAATGGAGGTAGTCGAATGAATGCTTATACGAGCTACGATCATACGGCTTATTTTATCGACGTGCCTTCAAATAAATTAGAACTATTTATGTGGATGGAAAGTGGACGGCTGTTGGATCCGGTTTTTCGCGAATTTTATACTGAACGTGACGTGGTGTTCGAAGAGCGCCGAATGCGAACGGAAAGTACTCCCCTAGGCAAGTTTTTTGAGAGTTTCAATTCTCTCTTTTGGGAGTCTCACCCTTATAGCTGGCCAATCATAGGTTGGCCCTCGGATATTCCTGCTATTTCTAAGAAACAAGCTGATGAGTTTTATGCGACCTACTATATGCCCCAGAATTTAACGTTGGTTCTGGTCGGGGACTTTGAGGGAAATGCTGCTCTCGCAATGGCAGAAAAATATTTTGGACGCCTTAAAAAAGGTAAAGGATTGGTGCCAGATGTTGTTACTCTTGAGCAGCCGCAGAAAGCTGAAAAACGTTTTTATGCTGAGGCAGAGACCAATCCTAATATTGATATCTACTGGCACACGCCTGCTTTTGGGCACAAGGATACATACCCTCTGAGTGTATTGGCTCAGGTGCTTAGTACCCGAACGGGACGTTTGCACAAAAAATTGGTCCTAGGTGAAAAAATGGCTACTGATACTTGGGCATGGCAGGGGGCACGTAAATACGCCGGCGAATTTAATATGGGCGCTGAAGTAACGGACGGAAATACGCCAGAANAGGTCGAGCAGGTAATNTATTCTTTAGTGGAGGAAGTTAAATCCAAGCTAGTNCCGNNTAAGGAATTNCANAAAGTNAAAAACAACTTTGCTGCAGCNGAGTACCGNCGCTTGAGTTCAAATCATCCTATTCTAATGCAGATTATGCGCAGTGAAGGTTTGGGTAATTGGCGGGAAATTAATGAGGCAGGGCCAAAGATACAAGCGGTTACCGCGGAAGATCTCCAACGTGTCGCTAAAAAATATTTCGCAAAGGAAAATCGTGCGGTGGCAGTTTATACACGCAAACCAGGTACTGGAGGAGGTGATGAAGATCCTATATTTGCTGGTCTTGATGCGCAGGCCAAGGCAATGGCTCGTAAGGTTACCAGCACAATAAACGCTGACAAAGACTTGGCGCAGTTGAAAAAACGCCTCGCGGATCTTGAGGCGCAAATGGAAAAGGCCGGGGCTAAGGCACCTCCAGTGATGAAGGTGATCCGAGCCGTGTTGCGGAAACGAATTGCCCAGTTGGAGAAAAAATAGTTGGAGAAAAAAAGATGAAAAACTTATTTGTAATATTCTTAGTTTTTTCAGTGGGGCTCTCGGTTTTTGCGGCAGATATTCCAAGCCGTCCGGAAAAGCTTAAGTTTCCCGAGTTAAAGTACGAGCCACCAAAAGGCTCTGATTACCGCGTTGAGCTTAAGAGCGGGCCTGTTGCTTTTGTGGTTCCCAACCGGGAACTGCCTTTAATTAGTATTTCGATACTAGTGCGTACNGGTAAATATAATGAACCCAAAGGCAAGGAAGGTTTGGCTGCTATGACGGGGTACCTTTTAAGTAAAGGAGGCACTAAGAGCCATAGTGCAGAAGCTCTTGAGGAGCGGTTGGCGTTTTTGGCGGCTGGATTATCTTCCAACATTGGCGATACATCGGGGAGTGTAGGTGTAAATCTTCTTTCTAAGGATCTCGATGAAGGGTTGGCTATCCTTCGTGAAGTGTTAACCGTCCCGCGTTTTCAGAGGGATCGGTTTGATCTTTATAAAACCCAGCAGATTCAATCAATGAAGCAACGTAATGATGATTCCCGCAACATTGAGCGCCGGGAATTAGTCCGGTTAGCCTATGGGGATCATTTTTTCAGGAGTCAATCCCCTACCAAGGCCTCTATTGATTCAATTACCGTGTCGGATTTAAGGAGTTTTCACAGAGATTGGTTTCATCCGGGTAATTTTGTCGTTTCGGTTAGTGGAGACTTTGATCGAAAGGAGATGGTTCTGAAGTTAGAGAAACTATTTTCCGATTGGTCCCCTAAAGGAAAAACGGCGCAGCCCGTTCCAACCAACAAGAAATTTGCAAAAGCGGGTATTTACATTGTTGATAAAGAAGTAAATCAAGGCCGGGTGGATATCATGTTGCCTGGGATTATGCGTGATAACCCCGATTACTATGCAGTTCAGGTTATGAATGACATTCTTGGAGGTGGAGGGTTTACTAGCCGTATAACTAATCGGGTGCGTTCAGATGAAGGTTTAGCTTACAGTGCATATTCATATTGTCCTGGAGGCACATATTTTCCGAGGACTTTTGTGGCGGGTTATCAAAGTAAATCTCGAACGGTATTATATGCTGCTCAGATCGTTCTCGAGGAAATGCGTAAGATCACTCAGGAGGAAGTTACAGATAAGGAGATTGAAACCGCAAAGGCTAGCTACATTCAAACTTTTCCCCAAGCTTTCGAAACCAAGGGGGCTATAGCGAGCACTTTTGCGAGCGAGGAATTTACCGGTCGGCTAAGTAATAATCCCAATTATTTTGACAATTTTAGATCAAAAATTCGAGCAGTTACTAAGGCTGATGTGCAAAGGGTGGCTGGCAAATATTTAACCCCAGATAAAGTGGCAATTCTAATTATTGGTGATAAGGAGGAAATTCTCAAAGGGCATCCGGATCATTTAGTAAGTGTGGATAGCTTAACTAGTGGGGGAGTAAAAGACATTCCAATGCGTGACCCCTTCACATTACAGCCTCTAAAATAAATGGAGTAGGTTGTATGTGGAAACTAGTCTGTTGCGCAAAAGCGTAAAAGCGGGCAGATTGTAGCACAGCGTCATGGAGATGGTTATCAAATGCCCTGCTTGCTCGACGGAACTTTCGGTTGATGATCAAGCCGCCGGTTCTCAAATCAAATGCCCAGACCCCAATTGCGGTACTCTTCTAGTGGTACCTGAGTTGAGTCCGCAATCAACACAATCATCTCCTCCTGTTTCAACCAATTATTCCAGTGGAAGTGACGCTGAGTTGGCTCGCAAAATCGCGACTATGTACGGCCAAATGGCTGCTGAGGTGGGTAAAGCCATTGTTGGGCAAAAAGATGTTATTGAGCAGCTTTTTATAGCTATATTTGCCCGGAGTCATTGTTTGCTTGAGGGAGTTCCCGGCTTGGCTAAAACCTATACGATTAAAAGTTTATCAGAGGCCATGAGCCTTTCGTTTCGGCGCGTACAATTTACCCCTGACTTGATGCCTGCAGACATCACTGGCACCGACGTTATTCAGCAGGATGCTGAAGGGCGCAGACAATTAGTATTTCTGCGTGGTCCGATTTTCGCCCAGTTGGTATTGGCGGATGAAATTAATCGGTCTCCCCCGAAGACCCAGGCGGCATTGCTGGAGGCGATGCAGGAGCACTCAGTTACAGTCGGCGGGCAAACATATGGGCTGGAGCAACCTTTTTTTGTGTTGGCTACTCAAAACCCGGTGGAACAGGAGGGTACTTATCAATTGCCTGAAGCCCAGAAGGACCGCTTCATGTTTCATATTAAGGTAAAGTATCCCGGAAAGGATGAGGAAGCCGAAATTATACGGCGCACCACTGGGGTTCACAATGATCCGATTAAACCTGTTATTAGTGGTGATGAGATAATCCAATGTCAGCAAATCGTGCGGAAAGTGCCGGTTCCTGATCACGTAAATGCTTATGTTCTGGACCTTGTTAGGCGTTGTCGGCCAGATGATAAAGAGGCCTTAGACTTTGTCCCAGAGCTAATTAGCTGGGGTCCCGGTCCTCGTGCATGTCAGCAGCTTATTATGGGGGGTAAGGTTCGCGCTATTCTACAAGGAAGACCCAATGTGATACCGGAAGATATAGCGGCCTTGGCTCATCCTGTGTTACGGCACCGTATCGTACCCACCTTTAATGCGGAGGCTGAGGGAATTACTGTTGATCATATTATTGATAAGGTTCTTCAAGCAGTTCCGCAGCAGCCCACCGGGGCAACTTTATAGATGAGATTTCAGTAAGTCAGTTGGGTGCCTAATGGCTTCTATCAACGATATATTGCAGCCAGAGGAACTGCAGAGCATCGTCAACCTTCAGTTGATGGCTAAGCAGACGGTGGAGGGTGCCATAACCGGGCAGCACAGATCTCCTCACAAAGGCTTTAGTGTGGAATTTGCCCAGCACCGCGAGTATGTGCAGGGTGATGAGATTCGAAGAGTGGATTGGAAAGTGTTCGCAAAAACAGATCGCTATTACGTGCGTGAATATGAAGAGGAAACGAATTTGCGAGCAATGTTGCTTTTGGATGCTAGTGGCAGCATGGGCTATAAAGGTGAGAATGGAATAACGAAACTACAACACGCTATTAAGTTGTCTGCATGTTTGGCGCACATCATCATGAAACAGAGTGATAGTATTGGGTTGATGACCTTTGACACCAAGATTCGCTCCCACATTCCCCCGCGCTCAAGTACCCGTCATTTGCGTATTCTGTACGAGGAAATGTTGAAAACTCGGCCGGGAGGTGAAACGGATGTTTCAAAAGTATTTCATGATATAGTTCCGAGAATCGATAAACGAGGGATGGTTTTCATTCTGTCTGATTGCTTCACAGATGTGAAGAGCCTATTGGCTTCTGTCGCGCATTTCCGTCACGCTTCACATGAGGTCGTAATTTTTCATGTGATGGATAGAGATGAGGTAGAGTTTCCTTTTGATGCGTGGACAAGGTTTGAGAATTTAGAACGAACAGCCGAATTTCAAATGGTGGATCCGGCTAGTTTTCGGGCGGCATATCTCGATAACTTTGCTAAGTTTACCGAAGCACTGAAGTTGGGGTGTCAACGCCATCGGGTTGAATTAGTTCCAATGTACACACACGAACCATTGACTGACAGTTTGGCTCGATTTCTAAGAATGAGACAAGGAGTGGTATGAGCTTCATGAATCTTGCATTGGTGGGTGGGGTTGCTGCTGCCGCGATNCCGATTCTNATTCATCTTATTAGTAAGAGCCGACATCGCGAACTTAAATGGGGTGCTATGCATCTCATAGAGATTACTCTTAAGTCTCAGCAACGGAGGCTTCGGTTCGAAAATTGGCTGCTCATGCTGTTGCGTTGTTCCATCCCGGTATTGTTAGCGCTGTGTATGGCTAGGCCTATACTTAAGGGCTCAACAGTTCTTTGGGCTGATAAGAAGGCATCNNTACTAGTGCTTTTGGANAACAGTTACTCTATGGATTTTCAGGCGGCCGGNGGGGCTAATTTCGATAAGGCGANAGACGGTNCGGTGAANATTATTGANGAGCTCAAGAGGGGGTCCGATGTGAATGTTATTCTTATGAGTGATCCAGATTTGCCTCTGTACGATGTGCCGGTTTTTAACACTGAGGCAGTTGCCGGGGAAATATCGGAAATCTCGGCTGGATTCGGCCAAGCTAAAGTTAGTTCGGCATTGGAAAAAGGAGCTGAGTATTTGATTTCAATGAATCATCCACAGCGGGAAATAGTGATCCTTAGCGATTTNCAGCGAACCAGTTGGCCCACTGAAGAGGGAGAGGCTGCGCTGCGTACGCGGGTATGNAAACAACTTAAAGGACTTAAGGTTCCCCCTAATCTGACACTTTTTCACGTCGGAGCGGAGGGGCGCGAGAACGTTTGTGTAGAGACGTTATCTTTTTCCCGATTGCTCTTAGGAGTAAATCAAAAGCTATCAGTACAGGCATCTTTGAGAAATTATGGGGAACGCAATCACGATTCCTTGAGGGTAATTTTTCGAGCTGATGGAAAGGAAATTGATCAACAAATTATTCCGCTGGAGGCGGGGGGGCGTCGTCAAGTGCGGTTCAGTCACCATTTTGACGCTCCCGGTTCTCACGTAATTGAGGTGTTAACTGAAGCNGATACCCTTAAGGCNGACAATATTTATCGTGCGAGTATTCCTGTGTGGGACAAAGTCCCAATTTTGATTGTCAATGGAGATCCTAGTGACGAACCTTTGAAGGGAGAAACAGATTTTTTAGAAATTGCATTGCAGCCGTTTCGCACGGGAGGAGCAAGAGGCATGGAGGACTTACTGGAAACGCGAGTTGTCAAAGCGGCAGAATTCAGCGCAAAGTCCATTGGGGAAGCCAGAGTAGTCCTCATGGCTAATGTGGCTCATTTGAAATTAGGACAGCTGGACGATCTACAAACATATGTTAAGGACGGAGGTGGGCTTTTAATTTTCGGAGGAGATAAAATTGATTCAGAGTGGTATAATGAGCAGCTGCTCCCCTATGGCCTGCTGCCAACAAGACTTGGAAAAGTGGAAGATAAGCAGAAAGACCCGGAGCCTTTTACACGGGTGGTGGTTAAACGTTTTGATCATCCAGCTTTAGAAATCTTCAGTAATCCCCGCAATGGCGATTTGGCATCAATCGAAATTAACAAATGGCATAAAACCATCGAGGATCCAGATAATGATCTGGTACGTTCGGTAGCCCGGTTTGAAACGGGTGATACTTTTTTGACAGAAAAAAAATGGGGTAATGGTCGTATAATTTTTTGCGCAACCACATGTGATGATGCTTGGACTACCTTACCCATGCGGGAAGTTTTTGTGCCTTTTGTTCAAAGGCTTTGCACTTATTTGGCTTCTTCCGTAATGCCCCCGAGAAATCTTGGGGTTAGGCAGAAAGCGGTCGCTCATTTTCCTCTTGCTGCTGCGGGCGGTGAGGTCGTTGTGTTTGATCCCAGAGGAAAGGAGCATACTCGTCCGATTGAGCCCCGCGCAGGGCGTGGAGTGGCAACCTTTGATGAGACGGCAGCTCCGGGCTTATACAAGATGACAGGGCCAGAAGGGCAGGTCATTCATTTTGTCGTGAATACTGAGCGCACCGAAAGTGATTTGAAGCAACTCACAGCGCAGGAACGTCGGGTGATGGCGGATTCGATGGGAGCAGATTTAGTGACTGATCTGGAGCAATACCGCAAACTCGACCGATCTCGTCGTTTTGGCCAGGAAATTTGGAAACCTCTTTTTGCTCTAGTGTTCGTTATTTTATTTTTCGAACTTTGGTTGGAGCGCCGAATGGCGCGCCAACGAATATCAGTCTAAGTTAATTATGGACATGGTTGCCTCTAATTTCATTTTGGCTGTTAAGTCAACTGAAAGTTCGAGTCTTTATTTTTCGGGTGATTTGAGTTGGGGGGTGGCTTTACTTATTGCATTAGCTTCCATGGTTTTAGCCTTCTGGATTTATCGTGGGGATTTGCTCGGTCGTACGGCTACGGGGCTCTGGGTATTGCCACTGTTACGAGCCGGCGCAGTGTTGATGGTGGTAATGATGCTGACTGGGCCGGTTATCCAGTATCGAACATCTGTGGGTACGACTGCTCGAGTGCTAATGTATGTTGATGCCTCGGCTAGCATGAAGGCAACTGACGAGCAGATGGCGACATCTCGGAAACTTCGGATTATGCAGCGGTTGGGATGGGTTAAGGGGCTTGACAATGAGATGGATGCTGCTGATGCGATTGTGTATTTGGGTCAACTTAGGCAGGCTCTCGGTGCCATGGCGGGTGATGTTATGGCCAACTTTCCAGAGCATGTGGGAAAAGCAAAGGGATTGGCGCAACAAGCTGCAGAATCTCTCAAAGATATCGAGATCGAAGGATGGGACAAAAAAGAGCATGATCTCTTTAATTCTGAGATTGTTGAACCTTTTCATAAGGCTGACCCTGAACAAAACGACAGGGCTGATAAGGCCGCACTGCTTGCCCTCAAACCTAAGATTGATCAATGGGAAGAAAAAATTCGTATACTGCTTCCCAAGGGTATGGAAAAACTCAATCCCGAAACTCGTACTGCGGTCGAACGTTTCGATCGTACACCGCGCTGGCAGCGGTTAGAGAGTCAACTCCTTGGGGGGGCAGATGGTCTTGTGAGTCAACTATCTGCTGAACATAATGTCGAATTGTTGGCGTTAACGGCTCGTCGTTTTCAACTATTGTGGACTCCTGATTATATCGGAAACGAGGGGCCTGCAGGGGAGAATCAAGATGTTGAGGGTCAAGTGGATCCAAATGCGCCTCCGATTACTCTTCCAGTGAGTGCGACCAACATGATAACTGACTTGAGTACAGGTCTCATCGAGGGAGCAGTTTCAGAAGATCCTGCTGAGAAACTCTTTGTAGTGCTCTTCACTGATGGCCAGCACAATGTGGAAGGAGCTTCTCCTATGGCAATGGCCAGCCAGTTAAAGGACCGTGGTGTTGCTGTGCATGTTGTAGGTTTGGGATCGGTTGAGGCAGCGCGGGACTTGGCTGTGTTGAAAGTGGAAGCTCCTGGTTCCGTATACAAGGATGCGGAGCTGGCGGGAGACATTATTCTACATGACGGAATGGAGCCGAATAAGCCTTTTACAGTGCGTATTCAGCATGAAGGTCGAGTGGTATGGGAGCGTGAATTTGCCACTGCCGGCAAACGCCGAAAACTTCCATTTACTTTTGATATTAAGGAAGTTGTGAGGGCTGCACAGGCCCGACAAAATCGGGACGTCCGCTACGTAAATTTACCGCTCAAGTTAGATGTGGTGATCCCTCCCATAGAGGGAGAATCCAAGGATAACAACAATGTGGGTATATTGCGTGTAAATGTTGTTACTCAGAAACCAAGGATAATGCTAATTGATGGTCGGCCTCGCTGGGAGTTTCGATATCTTCGTAACCTTCTTGAGCGAGATGATCGTTGGGAAGTTAACACTGTTCTCGGTCGGTTGGCTGGAGGCAGACTTGATCTTGGTACACGAGGGAACGGGCTTGGGCGGTTTCCCTCTACGCGTGACCTATTGTTTCAGTATCAACTAGTTATTATTGGAGATGTTTCAGCGGCGGCATTTGGAGCTAATGAACTTTTGTGGCTTAACCAATTTGTACGTTTTAACGGTGGCGGTATGATCTTTGTAGATGGACGCATGGAGAGTTATGGTAGTTTTCGGGGTACGCCGATGGAAAGTATATTGCCGGTTAAACACGCTGCTGCAGGCCTGACTGAATTGCGTAGTTTGAATGTAAGTCTTAGTTTTCCAAAAGGACGTGGAGCTAGCGACTCCCTTAAACTTGATGACGATCCTGCGACCAATCTCAGAATATGGAATGAATTACCAGGACCACGATGGGTGGCTGTAACCGAAGCACTTCCCGCATCAGAAACATTGCTGAATGTGAAAGTCGGGGAGGATGAATTGCCNGGGCTTGTTCGTGGNCGCCCTGGGGCAGGTCGTGTTCTGTATTCCGCTTTTGATGAATCATGGCGTTGGCGGTTAAATGTTGGGGATATGCATCATCAGCAGTATTGGAATCAATTGGCTAAGGGTATCATGGAGCCTCCGTTCAGTGTTCAAGATCGTTATATAATGCTGGATTCGGGCCCTACCAGTTATGAAGTGGGTGAGACGGCACGAATAAGAGTCCGTGTTATGGATCCAGCTTTATTCAGACAACCAAACCTAAAAGTTGAAGCGGTGATAATGAGAGAAGGCCGTGTCTTTGAAGTTTTGCCCCTGGAAAATGATCCAGAATCTTTTTCTTTCTGGGGTGAAACTGCTCCATTAGAGCCCGGTGATCACGAAGTGCGTGTGCGCATAGCAGGTGTGCCTGAAGGGGCAATTAAGGCTAGTACAGCATTTACGGTATCTTCCAATCCCTTTGGGGAGCTTGGGCGACTCAGTTGTGATGAACTTTTGCTGCGCCAAATAGCAAAGGAAACGGGAGGTGAATATTACCGTGAAGAAGATATGAAACGTCTTTTAGATGTGTTAGGTCCGGCTTCTGATCGGCGCGAGAAAATTCGTGAAACCCAACTCTGGCAGAGTTATTGGTGGTTTGTTCCGATTATTTTAATGCTTACTGCTGAGTGGGTAATACGAAGGGTAAAGGGATTAGTTTAGTTAGCTGAACTAAGCTGGGGGGGCTAAAAATCTTTTGAGCTTATCTGCGCGAGCTCGCAAACTTAAAGTCTGCATCAGCTCATGTCTTGCATTAGCTGATTTGATAAAGATCGCGCAAATTTGGTTGGTTAATTGATCCAATACTTTTAACTCTTTGAGCATTTCCATAACTTGATATTCAGCTTTGGGGATTCGTGATTCGCAAATATCTAATAGTTCCCGAATTACAACTTCCTCTGGCTCCACGGTGTCATTAATTGAATTCACAGGTTCAATGGAGTGCGATTGAAATGGAATTTCATGTATTACGTTGAGGAGGCGAACCCGTTGGATGCCAGTGAGCATCAGATTGGCGGTTCCGTTTTTTTGTTGAACACAAGTTGTTATCATTCCCAGCCCAACTATCGGCATAGGATTGTCGGGGGTTTCCTGCGGAGGTGACATTGCGATGGCGAACATGCGGCTACATTCGAGTGCTTTAGCTAGCATATGGCAGTAGCGCTCCTCAAAAATGTGTAGAGGTAATTGTGTGTCTGGAAACAATGTTGTTCCCTTCAGAAACATTACTCCGCAGCTTTCGGGTATGCTTTGCACGGTTGTAATATTATACCGGTATAGCGCTCGCTGTCTATTATACCGAGACAAGAAAGGTCATTCCTTTCCAAAAACTTAATTTCGTTGTAAGTTCTTTTGTGTAGGCAGTTCAAACTTAATGGAGTCAAAGCTCGATCCAGTTATTCGATCCAAACTATTGGAGTTTCGCTCGCGTTTTCGCCTGTTGGTGCTTGTGCGTGGCCTGTGCTGCGTGTTGTTGGCGTTGTTGGGTGGATTACTGGTCCATTCGGTAATTGATTACCTAGTAGTAATGGAGGATCGCACTCGGTATGTACTGAGCAGTGTTGTGTATCTGTTTTCGATTCTTATCATCTGGATTTTGTGTGTCCGGCCACTTTTAAGAGTGATTGATGATCGTGAATTGGCTGCGATGCTTGAAAGAGAGGAGCCAAGCCTTAAATCTAAATTGTTATCGGCGGTGGAGCTTGCCGAGGAAGAACGTGAGCATGAGTCTGATGACTTTCGTGCACAGTCACAACTAACAGTGATTNAAGACTTGAGGCTCATANTAATAGATAAGGTCTTGCCGATTAAATTGCTGCAAGTTTGGNTGGTTTCCGCGTTAGCTTTTACTTTATTTACTGGCATATTAGCGGCTTCCGAATCGGGTCGCACTTTGTTACTGCGTGCGTTAATGCCTCTTGCCAATATTGATCGGGTTTCTCGAAACCAAATTTTAGTTTTATCTCCCCAAGGAGGAAACGGGGCTGTTCCAGAGTATGATGAGATCCAAATCCGTATTCGAGTACAAGGGCCGAAGATTAAGGAACCTCCCTATTTGCTGGTTGAACGTTCGGGTGAAAGCGNTCAGAGAGCTTTATTTGTTCCAGACAACAATCCTGATGCGAACGATGAATATACGACTTCGATAGCAGTCGAGTCACAGGATATTACCTATCGAGTTTATGCCGGGGATGCGGTAAGCCGTCGGTATACATTAATCAGTCGGCAGCGGCCTCGAGTGGTGAAATATGGGAAAACTTTTACCTATCCTAAATACAGTGAACGCCNGACCCGTATAGTTGAGGAGAATAATGGAGACATATCAGCGCTCATTGGAACCAAAGTTAAACTGACCTTGCATCTCAATCAGCAAGTTGAAACAGCAGCGATGAATCTGGTCAGTGAAAAGGCAACCAATAAACTAGATTTTGTAAGGGGTGTAGGCCCAAAAGAATGGGTTTTAGATTTGCCGCTGCAGGAAAGTGGTGCTTTCAAGATAAATCTCATGACAGCTGAAAAGTTGGGTAACAAATCTCCAGTGGAATATTCGATTGATGCAGAACCTGACTTGTTTCCTACTGTGGATTTAGAACAGCCGGGGGCTGAAGTTACTGCTAGGCCAGAGGATTTTGTTTCTATTGTTGGGAAAGTTAAAGATGATATTGGGTTAGCTAGATGGGAGCAGCTATTTAAGGCTGATAAGGCTGATTGGATACCCGTTTATACAAACCAATTTCATCAACCTTTGATTACAAACTCTGTGGTAAAGCTGGATTGGGATTTGCTCAGGCGNAGNGTAAAAGTTGGTGATANAGTGCTCACTAAAATTGCTGTGGTTGATCGAAAGGGAAATCGAACCGAGTCACGGCCGGTCCGTGTAAAGGTGGATTCCGCTTTGTTTGAGGTTGAGCGTATTGGGCAGTTGAATGATTACAGGCTTTGGTCAGAGCGTTTAAACGAGGCTGTGACAAAGTCACTNGAATTNTGCGACGTTTTGCCTAATAAACCCGAAGCCCTTCTCTTGCCAGGCGAGGACGCAGCCCGGCAGACCAAAGCAATGGTGGCACTTGAAAAGTTGGGTGAGGCTAAATCCTCCTGGAGACAAGTAGTGGGAGGGATGCCAGCAGTGATACGCAAGGCCCGACCCGGTCGGGAAACAGCTGGGTTTGGCTTGATTGGGCGCTTGGGCGGACGTTTAGAGTCAGATTGGTTTCCACGCATTCAAATGCACCTGATGCCCCTTGAAGGGATTGTGGTAGACCCCCGGGTAAAGGCTCATTTTGAGCTCCTTCCAGATACATTGAAGAGCGTTCATACGGCTAACAATGGTCTGAAAGATACTGCTAGAATTTGGCTTGCGGCCGATGAGTCTGCAGTCGCCATCGACTTGCTTGATTATATTCATCGAGCGGCAGAGCAGATGCATCGAGTTGCCGGAAGGGATAAGAATACAGATGATGAGGTTTGGGCTAGGTTGCTACGTCGTCAGGCCAGTGCGTGTAAAGAGCTGGCTACTGCTCAAGATGTATTGAAAGCTCTAGCGAGTCGACTGGACGATGATCGGAGTAAAGTGCTTCATTCGTTGCATGATGATCTAAAAAAGGTTCATGAAACGCTAACTGCAAAGCACACCAAAGGTGAAAAACCTGATAGCACCCTCCTTACCTTGGGGCTAAGATGGAGTAAGACGATTGCAGAAGCCCGCGATATTTTGCGGCCCTTGGCCCGCGAATTAGCCGAGGATGCTGCTCGAGCTCACGAAAAGCTGGAGAATTCTGTCAGTAGTACGGCCGATATAGTACGGCGACTCATAAATGCACTGGAAGCGAATGAAGAGGCTGAAAAGAATCTAGCCAAAGCAATTGATGCTGGGGAAAATGTCCTTTCCTCAAGAGCAAAGCTGGCCGTGACCGGCGAGCTGCTGGATTTAGAATGGATCGTGGCTCAAAAAGGTCTTCGTGGGCGCGCACGTATGGAGGAATCTGGCAAAGTCAGTAGTGCTCTTTTTGTAAGTGATGTTGCGCAGGCGGCAGCGGCGATTGAAGCGGTGCGCGAAGGGTTTGAGGCAGGGCGGAATCAGGAGGAAGTTAAAAGTCAAATTAAAGGAATTGCCGATGCCCTTACTATTCTTGAAGTTGCTCACGATTTGGCCTTATTGGAAGAATCGGCAAAAAGTCTAGCCAATCGGGAACGGTGGGAGCAAAAGTCTACCGATGCTAACTCTCTTCGCCCACGTGATTGGTTATGGTTGGCTGCAAAGTTAAAAACCTCACCTAAAAAACTACGTGAAGCAGGCCTTGCGGGGGAGGGGAAATTGGGCGACCTTGTAAGGGGAGCTGTAGTAAAAGATGTGAGCCAAGAGATGGAACTGCGGCAGGCCAAGGCTGGATTTTTTGGCGAATCCACCGAAAGTAAAACTTCAGACTAATAGCTAAAGTTGAATCGAATTAGTTTTCATATTTCCGTTGTAATTGGGCTCTTTGCCCTAGTGGCTTCTACCAGGGCTGAGCCGCCACGTACATTGATTCCAGTTTCAGGTTCTTTGGAAAAATTGCGTGGNAATCTCAAGCAAACTCGTGAACTGAGCGCAAAGGATCAATCAAAAGCTCGCAAAGCTTTGCATATCGCCGCACCAAAAATTTCAGAGCGGCTGGGAAATTTAGCTGAAGTTTCAAAGAGACTAGAAGCAGAGACAAATGAGATTGCTGAGTCGGTCGCTAAGCAAAATATGCCGAAAACGGATAAGGCTAAAGAGCTATTGAGCAGGCAAGAAAAGCTCAATCAGAAAATTGAACAGATGAAAGAGGTATTGCGTCGGGATGGAAATGCTCAGGACATGAAACAAGAGGAGGGCCGTGAAAGAGCACGGGATGCAGATGATGCGGTGGCCATGCTGGACAAGCCCCCGCTTGATGCAAAAAATGCGTTAGAAGAATCAGTTTCCAATAAAGCACCCAAAGAACAGCATGCTTCACTCGAATCAGCAGTTCGAAATCAGAACGAACTGACGCAAGCTCTAGATCAGTTGGCCGAACATTACGAGAACTTGGAAAATGGTGAGGGTGAAAAGACTCGAGCAGGCTTACGCGAAAAAGAAGCAGAGCTGGGTATCAAAGAAAGATTAGACGCAGAATTTGCGGCACTCGAGGAGGTGTTGGAGCTCGCAAATATGTCTCCTGCGGACCAGATCAAGGCACTTGAGCAGAAGCTTAAAGACAATCCTGTCATGCAAAATGAATTGCGTGATATTGCGGAAGATACAGTGGACAACGCTAAAGTTGAGTTGGATGAGCTCGATAATAATCAGCCGCCGGCGAGTGATCAGGATGTTAAAGCAGCAGTGGAAGCGGCTGAGAAAATGGCCGAGCAAGAGGTGCCCAAGATACAGAAGGATGCGCAGCAGGCGAAGGCAGCTGCGGCAACTGAGGAATTAAAGCAAGCCAGAGAGTCATTGGAAGCGGCAGCGCAGAAGGGGGCTGAGGCGATGAAGAATCCTGCAATGAAGCCCGAGGAGAAGATGCAGGCGATGGGAGAAGAACTGGCTGCTGCGGCTAAGGCGTTGGAGCAAGCCGCGGAGAAAGCTGGAGAGAAGGTTCAATCGGCGAATAATCCNGCAGAGAAGGCAGCTGCCGAGAAGGCGCAGGCCGCNGCAAAGGCTGCAGCGCAAAAAGCCCAGCAGATGGCGCAACAGGCACAAAAGGGGGAGTCAAGCCAGCAGCAGGCGGGAAATAATCAGCCGCCGGCAAGTGGAGCAGGCCGCACGACTGATCCAGTTGAAGCGTATATGTGGGCGTACGTTGCTCGTGAGCAAGCGAGAAAGGCTCCAGGGCAAAAAGCTAATGCTGTGAGAGCTAATATTCATCTTAATCAAATTAAAAAGGAGTTGAGTAGGGTTGAAATCGAGGGAGCCGAAACAAAAGCGAAGGAAATCCTGAGCAAACTGTGATAGATTACTGGGAGGCATGAGGTGATGAAAAAATATAACGTAACGCTTATTTTCGCATTAGTTTTCTGTCGACTTATCATTCAATTGGATGGAGCTGACTTTAATGCGTTGGAAAATGCCAAAAGGCTTTACCATATAGGCAAGGTTCCAGAGGCATTGGAAATGTGTCGGCAAGCTGCCAAGACAGGAAATATTGAGGCTCAACTGCAGCTGACAGAGTGGCTGTTTGCTAAAAAGTCAAAATTCAGAGGTAATCCGTTGACAAATCCNGATCAGCGTTTCCAGAAACCCCAGATGGATATAGAGAGGGCTAACAGGCACAACGAGCGCTTGGATCGTGCGAATGCAGNNNNAGATCAACCCAAGCAAGGAGGAGATCAACCCAAGCAAGGAGGAGATCAACCCAAGCAAGGAGGAGATCAACCCAAGCAAGGA